>DASULL010000001.1:0-5578 GCA_036278215.1 Gammaproteobacteria bacterium
GTTTGGACGACTATATCGTCGGTCAGCGCTACGGCCTCCCCACCGAGAACCCGGTCGGCGGCGATGGCCGCTTCCTGCCAGACACGCCGCTGTTTGCAGGACTGCCGGTGTTTAAGGCGAACGACGAAGTGCTGCGGGTGCTCGGCGAGCGCGGCATGCTGTTGCACAGCGCCCAGTACCAGCACAGCTATCCGCATTGCTGGCGGCACAAGACGCCCATCATCTTCCGGGCCACGCCACAGTGGTTCATCAGCATGGATAAGGAAAGCCTGCGCGAGCAGGCGCTGAGCGCCATCGAGCGGGTGCAGTTCACGCCGAGCTGGGGGCGCGGGCGGATCGACGGTATGGTGCGTAACCGACCCGACTGGTGCATTTCGCGGCAGCGTTACTGGGGCGTGCCGATCGCCTTCTTCGTCGACAAGAAAACCGGCGAGCCGCACCCGGAAACACCGCGGCTGATCGAGGCGGTGGCGCAGCGGATCGAGCAGGTCGGGCTGGATGCCTGGGACGAGCTGGAGCCGCGCGAGCTGCTGGGGGACGATGCCGAGCGCTACGAAAAAGTCAGCGACATCCTCGACGTCTGGTTCGACTCCGGCACGACCCATGCCACGGTGCTGGAGCACCGCGAAGGTCACTCGGTGCCGGCCGATCTGTATCTGGAAGGTTCGGACCAGCATCGCGGCTGGTTCCAGTCGTCGCTGCTGACCGCGGTCGCCATGCGTGGCGACGCCCCTTATCGCGGTGTGCTGACCCACGGCTTCACCGTCGATGCCGATGGCCGCAAGATGTCGAAGTCGCTGGGTAACGTCATCGCCCCGCAGAAGGTCGTCAACAGCCTGGGCGCCGATATCCTGCGGCTGTGGGTTGCTTCGGTCGACTACAGCGGGGAGATTCCGGTCTCGGACGAGATCCTCAAGCGGCTGGCTGATTCCTACCGCCGTATCCGCAATACCGCGCGCTTCCTGTTGGCCAACCTCAACGGCTTCGATCCGGCCGCGCACCAAGTGCCGGCGGAGGAGATGCTGCCGCTGGATCGCTGGGCGGTCGATCGTGCCCGCTTGTTGCAGGCCGATATCGAGCGCGCTTACGAGGACTACGAGTTCCACGTCATCTACCAGAAGGTCCACAACTTCTGCGTGGTCGACATGGGCAGCTTCTATCTCGACATCATCAAGGATCGCCAGTACACCACCCAGACGGCCAGCCTGGCCCGCCGCTCGGCTCAGACCGCGATGTACCATATCATCGAGGCTCTGGTGCGCTGGCTGGCGCCCATCCTGAGCTTTACCGCCGACGAGATTTGGCAGCACATGCCGGGGCAGCGCTCTGAATCGGTATTCCTGGAAACTTGGTACGAAAACCTCGCTGAACTACCAGCGGGCGGGCTCGACGCGGACTTCTGGGAGCGGGTGATCGAGGTGCGCGAAGCCGTTGCCCGGGAAATCGAGAAAGCCCGCAACGCCGGCCGGATCGGCAGCGCCCTCGAGGCCGAAGTGGATCTTTATTGCCCGGCCGCTCTCAAAGGCACCCTGGACGTGCTGGAAGACGAGCTGCGCTTCGTGCTGATCACTTCCTACGCCCGCGTGTATTCGCTGGAGGAGCGACCGGCCGATGCCGAGCTGGCAAAGCTCGATGATGGCACCGAGTTCTATGTGCGGGTGACCGCGCTGGAGTACGCCAAGTGCGTACGCTGCTGGCACCGGCGCGAGGATGTCGGGGCGCATGCGGAGCATCCTGAGCTGTGCGGCCGCTGCGTCGCCAACGTCGACGGGCCAGGTGAAACGCGGAGCTACGCTTGATGCGCGGCTGGATCGGTAAGTGGCTGGGCTTGGCCGGGTTGGTCGTAATCATCGATCAGCTCAGCAAGCAGGCGGCCGAGCACTGGCTGGCGTTCCATGAGCGCTTGCCGGTGCTGCCCGGCTTCAACCTGACGCTCAGCTACAATCGTGGCGCAGCCTTCAGTTTTCTCGCCGATCATTCAGGCTGGCAGCGCTGGTTTTTCAGTGTGTTGGCAGTGGCAGTAAGCGTGTTCCTGATCCGCTGGCTGCGCCAGATCAACGACCAGGATCGCTGGCTGTCCGCCTCGCTCGCCCTGGTGCTCGGCGGAGCAGTCGGCAATCTGATCGACCGGCTGCTGTACGGCCATGTAATCGACTTCATCTGGCTGTATTACGATCGCTGGAGCTGGCCGGTGTTTAACATCGCCGATAGCGCCATTAGTGTGGGGGTGGTTGCGATGATTGCCCACATGCTGCTGGTCAAGCCGGAAGAACAACGGAGTTAGCAATGCAACAGATCCTGCTCGCCAATCCGCGTGGTTTTTGCGCCGGGGTGGATCGTGCCATCAGCATCGTCGAACGCGCGCTCGAGCTGTTCGGCGCGCCGATCTATGTGCGCCATGAGGTGGTCCACAACCGCTTCGTGGTGGACGGCTTGCGGGATAAGGGCGCCGTGTTCGTGGAGGAGTTGGACGAGGTGCCGGATGGTGGTACGGTGATTTTCTCGGCTCATGGCGTGTCGCAGGCCGTGCAAAACGAGGCAAAGCGTCGCCAGTTGCGGGTGTTCGACGCGACCTGTCCGCTGGTGACCAAGGTGCACCTCGAGGTCCGCAAGCATGCCAAGGAGGGGCGCGAGGTCGTACTGATCGGCCACCACGGCCATCCGGAGGTCGAGGGCACCATCGGTCAGTATGTCGGTGAAGGGGCCAATGAAGGCGCCATCTACCTGATCGAAACGCCGGAAGATGTCGCCCGCTTGGAAGTGGAAAACCCTGACGATCTGGCCTATTCCAGTCAGACCACTTTGTCGATGGACGACACCGCTAAGATCATCGACGCGCTCCGGGCTCGCTTTCCCAAGCTGCGCGGCCCGCGCAAGGACGATATCTGTTATGCCACGCAGAACCGCCAGGATGCCGTAAAGGAGTTGGTTAATCAGGTGGACGTGCTGCTGGTGGTCGGTTCGAAGAACAGTTCCAATTCCAATCGCCTGCGAGATCTGGCGGATCGCGCCGGTGTGCCCGCCTATCTGGTCGACGGAGCGAACGACATCTGCAGGGAATGGATAGAGGGCGCCGGCTCCATCGGCGTGACCGCCGGCGCTTCGGCACCGGAAGTGTTGGTGCGGGAGGTGGTGGAGCGGCTTCAGTCCTGGGGTGTGTCGGCCATTCAGGAGCATGCCGGTCGGAGGGAGAGCGTGGTCTTCTCTTTGCCCAAGGAGCTGTTGCGGACGGGGGCCAAACAAGGCTTGTCGGGGGCCGACTAGTTCCCGGCTTACGGGCAGTTGATGTTATCGCCGCTGCCCGCCTGCCGGATCCGCCCGATCATCGATAGGACCAGTCCCCGCGCGGCGGCCACACCGCGACTGTCGCAGATCGAAAAGGTGCCGGCATACCCGATTGCGAACCCCGTTCTAGTAAAAACCACTCTCTTACCGGTATTTCCGTGGCCTCCACTGATGACGATTTCGGGCGTCTTGATGCCATTGTGTATCAGTACGATCCGGCCGCCATCGGCACAGATGAGGTCACCGTCCGGATCGTCGCACTGGCGGTCTCCGTCGTGATCGTGAAACACAATCCAGCCTTGATCCCACGTTCCGGTGGTCACGCACTTGCTGCCGTCGTCGCTTTTGCAAAGCACCACGTCGCGCTGCTGCTTGATCGCCTCGCTACGTGCAAGTTGGAGAGCGGCGTTCAGCGTATTGTTGACCGCGATCAGGCGATTGTCGCGTGTCAGGTCTACTAGTGTCGGTATGCCGACAGTGAGCAATACGATGAGTACAGCAATGGAAATCAGAAGCTCAATGAGCGTGAATGCGGCCTCCTTGCCCACGATACCCCCCCTGTCATTCATGAGATAAGGGCAGCTTCCCGCCGCCCTTCGAATTAAGGGGAGTATAGGCCGTGTATGGCACAGCCGGAACGTTAAGGCCCCGGGTCGCTGGTGGAGCTCAGCGAATTCCCGCGAGAACTACAGCCGATTGTTGGTGCTCTTACCAGCAGCCTGTGCTGGCCGCATTACTGCTGTCGGTAGACCCTTTGACGCCGGTGCTGGTGAGCGTCAAGGTCTTGCAGCCAGCGTCACTCGCCTGACGGTTTTGCGCGACGGCCTGCAAGGTGTAGGAGGTCGCCGACGCGGCCGCGATCTCGATCTGGTAGACGCTGTTTACCGCGGTTGTCGATTGCCCATCCTGATCCAGATAAAGCGGGTCGCTAGGGTAACCCAAGGCCGTCATATCGGTAGTGTTGTAGCTCTTGTTATCCATCCGATACGTTTCCATGCGTGCCGCTGCCTCGCTGAGTGCGGACTTGGCGACGGTGCGCGTTGAGCTCAGAACATATCGGGTATAACTGGGATAAGCGATGGCAGCAAGGATGCCGATCACCGCTACGACGATCAGCAACTCGATCAGAGTGAAGCCTTTAGTACGCTGTTTCTTTGCGCTGTAGATCGCTCGATTCACGAAATTGCCTCATTATTGTTTGAGCTTGGAATCAACAAGAGCCGGCCTCTCGGCCGAGCTCTCCGCTTATTCTGTTTCGCTCTTGTACCAGTGGGTCCGGTAGCGGCTGGCAATGCCAAGCGCCTGCAGACCAGTAGGTGTTTTGATTAGCAGATTGCCTTGGCTGTCGGTGCCGATGACGACCACTTCCGGAGGAATACCGGGGCCGGATTCGATCCGGCGATCGACTTTCTCCAGCTTTTCGCCATTGCCCCCATGGTAGTTCAGCGCAGCCGACGCATTATGTAGATTCAGCGAATAGACATAGCCGGTGCCTTCGGAGGGTGCGCAGGAGCTCGGTACCGGCGGCACATAGCTGGTGTAGTAGATGATATTGGCAAAGGTCACCGGGCGCGCCAGGCTTTTTTCGCCGGAATCCTCAAGCTTTACCCGCCAGCCATTGGCGAGGGCGGCGTTTTGTTCCGACGAACAGTTGCCGTCGTCCTCCTGGAAGCAGTTATCGCTAAGGTCGGCCAGGTCATTCTGCTGTAGCGTCGTGATCGCCGGCTTGCCGGTCGCCGAGCTGTGCACGGCTCGGTCCTTGATCATATACAACCAGTTCTCCGGCTTGATCTCGCTGACCTTGTAGTTGGGGTCGTAATCAAGCGGATTGGCGCGGTCGCCGGAGCCGATGATAACGGCGTCAAAGGCCCCGGCGGCGTCGGTGCTCTTCACCACGTCGACGGCATGGAAGAAGCGTCGGTCGTTGGCCTTGCCGGTGTTCGCGTGCCGGCCCAGCGAGGCGAGCTTGGTCAGAGACCAGTTCTGCCGGTTGTCTGTTCCAGCGATACCGACGATATCGGCCCGCCAGACATTGCCGCCGGTATCGCCAACGTAGAGCCGGTCGATGCGGTTATCGCTGTCCATGTCGATCGCAGCCACCCGCGACGGAATGCTGTCGGTCAGCCCGCTGTGGCTGAATCTGGTTGGGCTGCCGGTGTTGGGCAGTGTCGTCGTCGAGTCGCCGTGTACCGCTTTCCAGACCAGGCTGCCATCGGTCGCATCGACGATGAAAAGTGCATTGCCCTCGGCGTCATCTGTGGTGGCGCTGGTTGAACGGGCATCCTTGTTGACG
>DASULL010000002.1:0-3525 GCA_036278215.1 Gammaproteobacteria bacterium
GTTCGCCTCGATGGCACCGATCTGCGCCGGCTGCCGCTGGCTGCACTGCGCGAGCGCATCGCCCTGGTCCCGCAGAATCCGGTTATCTTCGGCACCAGCGCCCGCGACAACATCCGCTACGGCCGGCTCGACGCCACCGACGCTGAGGTGGAGGCCGCCGCCCGCGCCGCCGAGGCACATGAGTTCATTCTTGCCCTGCCGGAAGGCTATGATACCTATCTGGGTGAACGCGGTGTCCGCCTATCCGGCGGTCAGCAGCAGCGAATTGCCATCGCTCGGGCACTGCTGAGCCATGCTCCCGTGCTGCTGCTCGATGAAGCCACCAGCGCGCTCGACTCGCAGAGCGAGCATCTGATCCAGCAGGCGCTGGAACGGCTGATGGCGAACCGGACCACCGTGGTCATTGCACATCGGCTGGCAACCGTGCTCAAGGCTGACCGTATCGTGGTACTTGATCGCGGCCGCCTCGTCGCCGAAGGCAGCCATGAAGCCCTGTTGAGCCAAGGTGGCCTCTATGCCGATCTGGCGCGCCTGCAGTTCGGCGGTTGGCCAGCCGGAGAGAATTACCGAGACGGCTCCTCATGAGATCCTGGAGCCTACCGGGATAGCTCGTTGCCGGTAACCGGTGCGAATATCGCCGCCAGAGTGTAAGCTCGTGTCACGCGCCACCCTGGGTCAGGGAGTCGCCAGCGCCATGCGCGCCCCTTGAGCCAGGATCCACTTGCAACAGCTTTTGAACGAGACTCGCCAATGTCGAACAATCCCACTGATGATCGGCCCCGCAAGAAAGGGCCAACCCGCAGCGGCCCCCGTCGTAGTGGACCGCGCCGGAACGGCACCCCCGAAGGCCGGACACACCAGGCAAGGCCTGCCGGCGAGCGGCCCAATCAGCCCCGTTCCGGCCGCTTGTCACGGGAGGAACTGGAGTGGGCACGCGATCTGTGGCAGCACGGCGAGCCGCCGGATGAGATCGCCAACCAACTCGGCATCGACGTTGCCCAGGCCGAGGAACTTGTAGCCGGCTGGACCAAATAACAGGCCGGCCGAATCCTGCGTCTAGAGGAGCACGGGATGCCTGCGACCGAGTTTGCCGGGCCGACCTCGCACTTCTTCATGTCGCAGCGCCTGCGCCTGCACTATGTCGACTGGGGTAATCACGCCAAGCCGCCATTGCTCCTGGTGCACGGTGGTCGCGATCACTGCCGCAACTGGGACCGGCTCGCCGCACGGCTGCGCTCCGACTGGCATATCATTGCGCCCGACCTGCGCGGCCATGGCGACAGCCAGTGGTCGCCGGACGGGCACTACAGCATGGCCGCCTATCTCTACGATCTGGCTCAGCTGATCCATCAACAGCAGCTGGCGCCGGTCACCATCGTCGCTCACTCCCTTGGCGGCAATATCGCGCTGCGCTACACCGGCATTTATCCCGAGGCGGTACGCAAGATCGTCGCGATCGAGGGTTTAGGCCCGTCGCCAAAAATGCAGGCCGAACGCGCTAAGATCAGCATCGACCAGCGCATCCGCAGCTGGATCGAGGAACAGCGGGGACTAGCCCAGCGCACGCCCCGCCGCTATTCCAGCATCGACGAAGCGTGCGCTCGCATGCTGGAAGAGAACAAGCATCTCTCGCCCGAGCACGCCCGCCACCTGACCGCGCACGGCGTCACACAAAACGAAGACGGCAGCTACAGCTGGAAGTTTGATAATTACGTCCGTACCGGGCCACCGTACGACATGTCGCAAAGCGACATCGAACATTTGTGGAGCCGCATCAGCTGCCCGACTCTGCTGGTTTACGGCAAGGAAAGCTGGGCTTCGAATCCACAGAGCGATGGCCGCGCTCGCCATTTCCAGAAGGCGCAAGTCGCCACCATCGATAACGCTGGCCACTGGGTTCATCACGACCAGTTGGACAAGTTTCTGCAGCTGCTGCACGACTTTCTTTGAAGTCGCCTGACATCAAGCTCCCCGTAATACACCTCTGCAAGACGCCCTGAGTCTTTCCATAAAAAAGCATCATCCTGGGCGCTCCTTCGGATTCCTAGAAGGCTAGATTTTGGCTTCTCAAAAGCACCATGAAAATTAAAAAATTATAATTAATACAGTCGCTTATTAGCGACACCGCGACTATCCTCCTCAGGTTGACACTCCTCAAGCTCGGCACTACCTTCATTGAGACGAATTGAGTTTATGGATCATAAAAAAGCAATTCGTCAATAACTGTCAGAGCCGGATGTTTCACAAGAATGATTGGCAGCGCCGGCTTTCAAGCAAAAACCGAGGAGATAATGCATGTCGAAGTACCTACTGCGTGCCCTGATGGTTGCCGCTGGATTCCTAATTTCCGGTATGGCGTGGGCGGTCAACCCAGGCGACCCACTCCCGCCCGACACTCCAGGCACACCTTTTCCTTCCGTAACAAGTTTTGACAGAGCGGGCCCTTACTCGACAACGAGTGAACGCGGCGGCCTGAGCTGCACCATCTACCGCCCGCGCACCTTGGGGTATAACGGGGTTCGGCATCCGATCATCATCTGGGGCAACGGCACCGGCGCCAGTCCGTCGACCTACGGCTCGTTGCTCAGCCACTGGGCCAGTCACGGCTTCGTTGTGGCGGCAGCCAACACCTCGAACGCTGGAAGTGGCGAGGAGATGATCCGCTGTCTCGAGTATCTGATCGATGAAGACAAGAAGAGCTATGGCACTTATGCCGGCAAGCTCAACGCTGGCCGGGTCGCTGCGTCCGGCCACTCGCAGGGCGGCGGCGGCACCATCATGGCCGGCCAGGATGCCCGGGTGAAAATTACTGCACCAATACAGCCCTACACTATAGGCCTGGGTCATCGCAGCTCGTCACAGAGCAATCAGAACGGTCCGATGTTTCTGATGACCGGCGGCCTCGACTCGATTGCCAGTCCCACCTTGAACGCGGCGCCGGTGTTCAGCCGGGCCAATGTGCCGGTGTTCTGGGGTGAGTTGCGCGCCGCCGGTCACTTCGAGCCGGTCGGTGACGGTGGTGGCTACCGCGGCCCCTCGACCGCTTGGTTCCGCTATCACTTAATGGAAGACAGCAACGCTCGCAGCACCTTCTATGGCACTTACTGCACCTTGTGCATCGACCGCAGCTGGACTGTGCAAAAGAAGGGCATGAACTAAGGGTGGCAGCCCTTTAACTTGGCCCACCGACGAAAAAGCCGCTAAGTCGAAACGGCTTAGCGGCTTTTTTTTGCGCAACTTAAACTAAGCTATTCCTCTTCTGCCGCCTTGGCCCACTCCTGCTCCTGCAGCACGCGCCAGAGCAGCTTGCCGGTGGGGGACTTGGGCAGCTCGGCGACGAACTCCACCTGGGTGGGCACCTTGTAGGCGGCCATCTGCTCGCGACACCACGTCATCAGCGCCTCGGCGCTCAGCGTCGCCCCGGCGGCGAGCACCACCAGCGCCTTCACCGTCTCGCCGCGGCGGGCATCGGGGGCGGCAATCACGCAGGCCTCCTGGATCGCCGGGTGGCGGTAGAGCAGCGCC
>DASULL010000003.1:0-7115 GCA_036278215.1 Gammaproteobacteria bacterium
GGCGTCCTGTCTGCGCGCGGCAACATCCGCGCCGACCTGATCAAGGAACTTGAGCGGACGGCCATCACCCTGAGCCGATTGGAAGAAACCCCCGGCGTCGATCCGGATCGGCTTCACCCGTTGCTGGACGAGTGCCAGCAACTCGCTGATAACCTCAAATCAGTGCATAGCCTGCCCGGCGCCGAAATCAAGAACGACGAATTGCTCAGCAGTGTCATGCAGCGCGCCAGCATCCCTGGGGGCGCCTGCGGCTTCGACCTGCCGGCCTATCAGCATTGGCTGCTTAAACCGGCAGAGGAGCGCCGGGCCCAGCTGAATGCTTGGCTCGGCACCCTGGACCATCTGCGGCAAGGCAATGCGCTGGTGCTGCGGATGCTGCGTGAGAGCGCAAATCCGATACCGCTGGTAGCGCCCGCCGGAGTCTACCAGCGCACGCCCGATCGCAGCACTCAGGCGCAACTGATCCGCGTCCTGATACCCGCTGACGCGCCCTATTACGCCGAGATCAGCGGCAGCAAGTATTTCTTCACGATCCGCTTCATGCAGCAGACTCGCTCTCAGGACCGCCCGGTACAGAGCAGCGAAGACGTCCAATTTCAGCTCAGCAGCTGCAGCCTGTAAGGGGGATAGGGGGCTGTTTACGCTGCACCCGGCAGACAACTCGAGCACGGCGGCCGTCCCTGGAACCTGAGCGGCAATCACAGGTCATAGACTGACGATGACGATTACCAAGTGCCCAACCTGCGGTGCTCGCGTTGAATGGAGCCCGAAATCGCCGTACCGGCCGTTCTGCAGCAAGCGCTGCCGGCTGATCGATCTCGGCGCTTGGCTGGATGGCAGCAATCGGATTCCGGGGAATGAGCTGGAAGCCGATGCCCTCGACCAGTTGGAAGATCTGGCGCGGCCCGCCAACGACGACGCAACCGAGTAAAAACCCCGCCGCTGCGCTACCAGAGCGCCCGAATAGCGGCCACGCCTTGTGCGCGCACCGCCAGAGCGTCCGCCAAGTCATCCGGCCCAACGCCGCCCAGGGCGTACACTGGCAAAGGCAGATCCCATACCAGCCGCTCGAAGTTCCGCCACCCCAAGGGCGCCGCTTGCGGATGGCTAGCCGTCGCCTGCACCGGCGATAGCACGGCAAAATCGACGCCGATGGCACTCGCCTGCAATAGTTCGGCGGCATCGTGGCAGGATGCCGCGCACCACAAGTCCGCCGGCACGGGGCGGGCGCGCAGCGCCTGCAGCCGAGGCGAGCTCAGATGCACCCCATCGGCGCCAAGGCGGAGCGCCAGCTCCGGCTCGGCATTGAGAAGCACCTGTGCCCCCCGGACCCGGCAGGCAGCAATCACCTCGCCGGCAAGTGCTTCGAACGCGGCAGACGACAGGCTAGGAGTGCGCAGCTGCACCAGCCGGATGCCACGATCGAGCGCGGCTTCCAGTCTCTGCAGAAACTCTTCGGGATACGCGCAGTCCGGGGTAATCAAATAGTGCAGCGGCAGCCGCGTGGCGGCGACAATCGGCCGATTGGCTGCCGGAAAGGGATAGTTCGGCAGAGAGGCCGGAGCAACCCAACGCAGCGGCTGGCCTTGTCTGCCATGTGGGGTGCCTTCGAAAGCCTCCACCCGCCAGACATCGAGCAGTACGCTACGATCCGAGTAATGGTGCGGAATACGGATCAACCGCCGGTAGCGCGTGGGGCGGATACCTAGCTCCTCCCATAGCTCGCGCGCCAGCGCCTGTTCGACCGCTTCCCCCGGCTCGACCTTACCGCCCGGGAATTCCCAAAGTCCGCCCTGATGAACGTTCTCCGGGCGGCGGGCGATCAATACCCGGCCTTGGCTGTCGAACACGGCCGCTGCGGCAACCTCCAGCAAGCCGGCCGCGCTCCTCTCAGCTGCGGTAATCCGCATTGATGCGGACGTAATCGTAGGACAGGTCGCAGGTCCAGACGGTTGCTGCCGCAGCACCGCGGCCAAGCCGTATACCGATAATGACCTCTTCCCCGGCTATGCGGGCGGCAGCGTCTTCTTCCCGGTAGTTGCTGACGCGACCGCCATGCTCGGCGATCAGCAGATCATCCAGGTAAAGACTGACTCCATTGACGTCCAGGTCGTCGATTCCAGCGCGACCGACGGCGGCCAGGATGCGGCCCCAATTGGGGTCGCTGGCGAACAGCGCGGTCTTGACCAGCGGCGATTCAGCCACGGCATAGGCGACTCGCTCGCACTCCGCCTCGCTGGCCCCTTCGCTGACCGCTACCGTGATCAGCTTGGTCGCACCTTCGCCGTCGCGGACAATGGCCTGGGCCAGCTCGAGCGATACCGCCCGCAAGGCTTCGACAAATGCGGCAAAACCGTCGCTGCCGGGATTCAGTTCGACACCGCCGGCAGCGCCGGTCGCCACCAGGATGCAGGCATCGTTGGTGGAAGTGTCGCCGTCGACCGTGATCCGATTGAACGAGCCGCGTACCGCCTCGCTCAGCGCCTGTTGCAAGGCGGCCTGCGCTACCGGCGCGTCGGTGGCGAGGAAAGCCAGCATGGTTGCCATATTCGGCTTGATCATGCCGGCGCCTTTGCTGATGCCGGTCAGCACATACTCGAGCTCACCGACGCGGAAGCCCCGGCTGGCGCCCTTGGGCACAGTGTCGGTGGTCATGATCGCTTCAGCGGCCAACGCCCAGGCATCGTCCGCCAACGCCGCCAGGGCTGTCGGCAAACCGGCAGTAACGCGATCGACCGGCAACGGCTCGCCGATGACCCCGGTCGAGAACGGCAGGACCGCCTCAGTCGCACAGCCGGCCTGCCCCGCCAGCGCCTCGCAGCAGGCAAGGGCTGCCTTGAGACCACTCTCCCCGGTGCCAGCGTTGGCATTGCCGGTGTTGATCAGCAGATAGCGCGGCGCAGCCGCTGCCAAGTGCTGCTTGGCCAACTGCACCGGCGCGGCGCAAAAACGGTTGCGGGTAAAGACCGCCGCCACCGTGCTGCCAGGCGCCAACTCGAACACCGTAAGGTCACGCCGGTCCGACTTCTTGATCCCCGCCTTAGCCGTTCCGATCCGCACACCAGCCACTGGCTGCAGCGTCGGCAACCCCTTCCAGCCTACCGCCATCACATCGCTCCGTTCAGCCAACCAAACGCCCGTGGCACTGCTTGTATTTGCGACCGGAACCGCACGGACACGGATCGTTGCGGCCGATCTTAGGCTGGTCGCGGACAAATGGCTGCACTTCGGCCTGAGCGACTTCGGCGGCTTCTTCGTCGGCGCTATAACTACCGGCGTCGGCGTGCTGGAATTGCATCTTCGATTCGTCTCGGCGCTGCCGCTCCTCGACCGCAGCAACGTCTTCCTGCGCCCGGACCTGAACCCGCAGCAACACAGAAACCACTTCGCGCTTCAGGTTCTCCAGCATCTCCGAGAACATCTCGAAGGCTTCACGCTTGAATTCCTGCTTCGGGTTCTTCTGCGCATAGCCGCGCAGATGAATGCCCTGCCGCAGGTAGTCCATGGCGGCCAAGTGGTCCTTCCAGTGGGTATCGAGCACCTGCAACATCACCGCCTTCTCGAAGTGACGCAGCACCGCCGCCCCGGCAAGCTGCTCCTTTTCGCGGTACTGATCGGTCGCTGCCTCCTGGATGCGCTCGCGCAGCGACTCCTCGTACAGATGATTGTCTTGCTCAAGCCACTGGCGCAACGGCAGCTGCAGTCCGAGTTCGGCCTCTAGGGCTCCCTCCAGGCCGGCGACATCCCATTGCTCGTCGATGCTGCCCGGCGGTATGTACTCGCTGATGAAGCTGTCGACGACGTCGTGCCGCATGGCCTCGATGGTCTCGGAGATGTCCTCGATTTCCATCAGCTCGTTGCGCTGCTGGTAGATGACCCGCCGTTGATCGTTGGCGACGTCGTCGAATTCCAGCAGGTGCTTGCGGATATCGAAGTTATGCGCCTCGACCTTGCGCTGGGCGTTTTCGATCACTCGCGATACCAGCCCGCTCTCGATCGCCTCGCCTTCCTGCATGCCCATCCGCTGCATCAGCCCGGCCACCCGTTCGGAGGCGAAGATCCGCAGCAGGCTGTCTTCCAGCGACAGATAGAAACGGGTGGAACCCGGATCACCCTGCCGGCCGGAGCGGCCGCGCAACTGGTTGTCGATACGTCGTGATTCGTGCCGCTCGGTACCGATCACATGCAGGCCGCCGGCCGCTACCACCTGATCGTGGCGCTGCTGCCACTCGGCCCGCAGCCGCTCCACGGTCGCCTCGTCCGGGCTGTCCAGTTCCGCCAGTTCGGCCTCGAGGTTGCCGCCCAGCACGATGTCGGTGCCGCGACCAGCCATGTTGGTGGCGATCGTTACCGCGCCCGGCCGACCGGCCTGAGCCACGATCTGCGCTTCGCGCTCGTGCTGTTTGGCATTCAGCACTTCATGGCTGATGCCCTTCTTGCTCAGCAGCCCGGACAGGTACTCGGAAGTCTCGATTGAGGTGGTACCGACCAGCACCGGCTGGCCGCGTTTGCGGCAGTCGGCAATGTCTTCGATGATCGCATCATATTTATCACGAGCGGTGAGGTAGACGAGATCATTCATGTCCTTGCGCAGCATCGGCCGGTGCGTCGGCACCACGACCACTTCAAGGCCGTAGATCTGCTGGAACTCGTAAGCCTCGGTATCGGCGGTGCCGGTCATGCCCGAGAGCTTCTCGTACATGCGGAAGTAGTTCTGGAAGGTGATCGACGCTAGCGTCTGGTTCTCGTTCTGGATCGGCAGACGCTCCTTGGCCTCTACCGCCTGATGCAGGCCTTCCGACCAGCGCCGGCCGGGCATGGCACGACCGGTAAACTCATCGACGATAACGATCTGCCGGTCGCGCACGATGTAATGCACATCGCGCTGGAACAGCGCGTGCGCCCGCAGGGCAGCGTAGAGGTGGTGCACCAGCATGATGTTGCGGGCATCGTACAGGCCTTCGCCTTCGCCCAGCAGCCCCGCCTCCAGCAGCAACTGCTCCGCCCGCTCCTGACCGGTTTCGGTGAGGTACACCTGCCGGGCCTTTTCATCGACGTAGTAGTCGCCGGTGTCCTCCTGCCCCTCCTCGGTCGCCTGCGGCTGCCGCACCAGCCTTGGCGCCAAGTCGTTCATGCGCTGATACAGCTCGCTGCTGTCTTCCGCCGGACCGGAGATGATCAGCGGCGTCCGCGCTTCGTCGACCAAAATAGAGTCGACCTCGTCGACGATGGCGTAACACAGCGCCCGCTGCACGCGGTCTTCCCGGCGGAAGGCCATGTTGTCGCGCAGATAGTCGAAGCCAAATTCGTTGTTAGTGCCGTAGGTGATATCGGCGGTATAAGCGGCGCGTTTTGCTTCCGGCTCCATGCCGGCAATCACCACGCCAGTGGTCAGGCCGAGAAACTCGTAGATCCGCCCCATCCAGGCGGCGTCGCGGCGGGCGAGATAATCGTTGACGGTGACAACGTGCACTCCCTTGCCGGGCAGCGCATTCAGGTAAGCGGCCAGGGTGGCGACCAGAGTCTTACCCTCACCGGTCTTCATCTCGGCGATCTTGCCTTCGTGCAGGACCATACCGCCAACCAGCTGCACATCGAAGTGCCGCATACCGTGCACTCGCCGGCCCGCCTCGCGGACTACCGCAAACGCTTCCGGCAGCAGGGAATCCAGGCTGGCGCCTTCGTCCAGACGCTGGCGGAACTCTTCGGTTTTGGCGCGCAACTGCGCATCCGAGAGTGCCTGCAAGTCCGGCTCCAGGGCATTGATCTTGGCCGCAACCTTGCGCATCCGTGCATTGATGCGGTCATTACGACTGCCAAAGACCTTCTTCGCGATAGCACCCAGCATATGAACTCCCGAGAATCCGACGTCACCCATTGACGTCCGTTCTATCCGCAGCGAAAGGCGCTTACTATAGCCTATCGGGCGATTCTTTTGAGAACGCGTAAACAACGCGCATTATAAATAATGAATGCTAAGACAATGACAACCGATCATGGTTTCAGGCAGCCGATCATGGTAACCGGATCAGCGCGGGGGCTGATTGAGCAGGCTCGTCGCCTGGAAGCCGCGGGCGCGGCCATGGCAAAGATGCTGCCGAGCGAACTAAGCAGCGGCTGGCAACTGGCACGACTAGACGCCGAGGTCTTGGTGCTCATTACCGATTCGGCCGCCCGCGCAACCCGGCTGCGCTATGCCCGGGCGATGCTGCTGCAAACTGCGGAACAATGCTTGGGAGTGCGGGCGAGAACGCTGTCGATCAAGTTGGCGCAGCCGCGGCGCAAGCCACGAACACCACCGCCGCCACGGCTATCGCCGGCGGCCGGGGAAAGCCTACGACAGGCGGCTCAGAGCATGGAAAACGAAGCGCTGCGGCAAGCACTGGCGCGGCTTGCTCGCCACGCCAGAACCGATACTTAATTAACCAAGCGCCGCCGCCGGCTGATCGAAGCTGATCGGCGCCACTTCGTGATCTTCGAAGGTCGCCTCTTCCCAGGCCTCGGCATCGGCCAGCAACGCTCGCAGCAAGCGATTGTTCAGCGCATGACCGGACTTGTAGCCGACGAAGGAGCCGATCAGGCTGTGGCCGAGCAAGTATAGGTCGCCGATCGCATCGAGGATCTTGTGCTTGACGAACTCGTCACGGTAGCGAAGGCCGTCCTCGTTCAGCACGCGGTAGTCGTCGATGACTACGGCGTTGTCGAGGCTGCCGCCCAGAGCCAACTGACGGCTCTGCATCCACTCGATGTCGCGCATGAAGCCAAAGGTACGGGCCCGGCTGACTTCCTTGACGAAAGACGTGGTCGAGAAATCGATCACGGCTGTCTGGTCCAGCGACTTGAACAGCGGGTGATCGAAATCGATGGTAAAGGCCACCTTGAAGCCATCGTACGGCTCGAAGGCACACCACTTATCGCCATCCTCGACCCGTATCGGCTTCTTGATACGAATGAAGCGCTTGGCCGCGCTCTGCTCGTCGATTCCGGCGGAGCGCAGGAGAAAGACGAAAGGACCAGCGCTGCCGTCCATAATCGGCACTTCCGGCGCACTCACATCGACGTAGGCGTTGTCGATGCCGAGGCCGGCCATCGCCGACAGCAGGTGCTCAACGGTA
>DASULL010000004.1:0-6251 GCA_036278215.1 Gammaproteobacteria bacterium
GGTGGTGTTTACCCACCCACCGATCGGTACCGTCGGCCTGACCGAAGAGCAGGCCCGCGAGCAGTATGGCGAGGCGGTGAAAATTTACGCCAGCCGCTTCATCGCCATGGATTACGCCCTTTCTGCCGACAAGCGGCGGACCTTGATGAAGCTGGTTTGCGTTGGCCCCGAGGAGAAGATCGTCGGGGCGCATATCTTCGGCCCGCACGCCGATGAAATGTTGCAGGGCTTTGCCGTCGCCGTGCGCATGGGTGCGACCAAGCGCGACTTCGACGACACCGTGGCTATTCATCCGACCAGTGCGGAAGAAATGGTAACCATGGTTTAGAGCGCTATCGCTTCTCTCTGGCTGGCCGCGGTTCGACTAGCCAGAGAGCTTTGCAGACCCTACGTTTGCCGAAAACAGAAGCGGGGCTTCGCCGCGCGCTCGGCTAGACCGTTACCCGGCTGCTTTCCAGCAGCGCGAAGATAAAAGACAGGATCTGGTAATTCCCGGCGGCCGTCAGGATTACGGTGGCGAATGCCCCCACGGCAGCCGCCTTCGCCGCAAGCCCCGGCTGCCGTAGCGGAAAAGCGATGAGTATGCAGCTGGCGAACAGCCAGTGCTGGCTGTAAAGGAAATACTGTGATCCCCAAACGCCGTGGAAAAAGCCATTGAACAGCAGCAGGCCGGCAATGGCGACGAAAAGCGTGCGCTCAGCGGGGATGTCGAGCGCCGTCGCCAGCCCGCGCGCCAGTCCGCCCAGCATGAGGGCGCTCAAGAGCAACGCGGCCGCCAGTGAAAACACGTTGTTGTAGCGGCCGCCTTCCAGCCACAGAAGGAACGGATAGCCGCTGCCGTCAGGTGCAAACCGCGGGTTGTCCATAATTATCGGTTCCGGTGCGGCGATACTTTCAACCAGCACACGCGGATAGCTCAGGGCGGCGCGGATGCCCTCCTCGCGCAGCCAGTCCTGAGCGAAGCCGCTGACCGTGCCGATATCGGTGCTGCCGCCGTAGCGGAGATCCAGCGGCAGTTTAACCAACAGAGCCGCCGCCAGGGCCAGGGCGGCCACTTTCAGCCCTTGTCGTAGCGCCTGGCGGTATCCTCCGGTGTGCAGCAAGGCCAGCGCCAGCAGGAATAGAAAAATAAGAAAGTTGGTAATCGTGATACTGAAAGCCAACACGCCGGCAACAACCCAGAACAGCGGCCGTTGCGGGTGTCTGGTTATGCTGGCGACGAGCAGCCACACGGGCAGCGCGATGGATAGTGCACCAAGCGCTGGGTGATCGGGGATGCTGGCAAAGATCAGTTGGCTGAAAGAAACCGCATATAAAGCCGCTAGCATGCAAGCAGGCATTGGTTTGACGCCAAGCAGCAGCAGGGTCGCGAATAGCAAGCCCACCGTCAGTCCGCCGGTCACCGGAGCGACGACAAGAGCCACCTGCCGGCGAACGTGATCGACGTCATTGTCGACCATGCCTGATTTGATCAGCGCCGCGGCGACGATCCGTACCGGCGGGTTGACCAAGTTGCACAAGTTCGGATGAGCGAAGCTTCTGCCGCTGCCCCAGCCGGTTGCGTAGCAGGCGATGCGGGTATTCGGATCGGAGTCGAACAAAACGTCGTATTGCGCGCTGACCTTCAACTGCTCGAAATCGAGTGCCAGCTTCAAATAAAGCGTGCTGCTGAAGACGACTAAAAGTGCCGCTGCTAGCCAGGTCCGTGGAGTCAGCATGGAAAAACAGGCTTCTCCTTATTACCAGTGCAATAAAGAGGGGCCTGCGACGTTGCTATTCAAGAGATGGTTGTCGGCGGGCCGCATTGCCGGCCTTTACCGGGGGAAATGCTTCCCGTTGCCGGTCGAGCCTTGGCGGGGAGAAGGCAAGCGCCGCGGTGTGACTGGCTGCCACACCGCGGCGTGCTCGCGCTAGAGAATTGATTTGTCCTATCCGGCTTGAAGCATGACCGGAGCGGACGGCGCTGCAGCCTGAGCACCATCGGTCAGGCCGATGGTTTCGGTACCGCTGATGTAGGGCCCCATGTTGACAGCCTCGCCGTTGGGATCGCCGTCGATCCGGCCGGCACCGCGGACGGGCGAAGTCTCGGTCGGCTTGAAGTCTCCGGCGGCGGCGTTGGCGAACAAAGGGTCGGCTACTTTGGAATGCTGGTCGAAACCGAGTCCGCTCGCCTGCCAGGCAGCAAGGTCGGTGAATCGACGGTTGGTTTTGTAGAGACCGAGCGTCACGGTGGGCTCCGGCGAATACAGGTTGTAGTCGATCAGAGTGAGCTCCTGCGGCGGATCCTGCGGTGTGACGATATCGTTCCGGACATCGCCGGTGCGGTAGAAAATATTGTTCCAGATACGCCGGTTGGTGCCGTGTTCACTGCCGCCCACACCCGCTTCCGAGTAGCCGTAGAACAGGTTGTTGTAGATGTAGACATCATGCATGCCGGCACTGGCCTGGGTCGAGCTGATGAAACCGGACTGACAGTCGCGAACGATGTTTTGGTAGAAGTGGTAGCCGCGGGTAGTGGTGCTGTTCTGATTGTTCAGTTCCATGCCGACAAGGCAGTCATGGATATAGTTGCGGCGGATCTCGACATCGACACCGGCTTCCTTGTCTTTTATTCCGGCGGTGACATCGTGGATCTCATTGTTCTCGACCACGACATTGTCGGAGTAATAGATTTTCACGCCGGCAGCATTGGTGGTGCCGGCTTCGTTCTTGATGTCGAAAATCAGGTTGTTGCGTAGCACGGCTTCGCTGGCGCGTTCGACTCGTATGCCGTCGGTATTGTCGAAGCCGCTGCCGCGCATGCCATGAATTTTCATGTTCTGCATGACCACGCCTTTCACCTGCTGGCCGACATCGCCAAAAATAACAGCGCCCAGGGCGCTGGAGGTTTCGATCTCGAAGCCGTCGATCACGATGTAGTCGCGCAAGCGGCTGCCGATCGCCGAACCGCCGCCTTTGGTATCCAGCTTGGCGCCATGGCGTGGCACCGCCTGGAAGGTGATCGGCTTGCCCGGCGCGCCCGAGGTGGCCGGGTTAAGTGCCGGCCGGTTCCACTCGCCGCCGACGGCTTCATATACGCCCTCCTTTACCAGCACGGTATCGCCCGGCTGGAGCTCGGCCTCCATGGCACGGTACATGGTTTTCCAGGGCTGCTGTTCGGTGCCGGCGTTTTCGTCGTTCGCTTGCGGATGATTTTGATCGACATAGTAGGTCGCGGCCGTTGCCATTGGCGCTGCCGACAAACCGCCTAGCAGTCCGGCTATGGCCAGTAGAAAGCCGGCACTAAGGCGCCGACCGAGGGAGTGTTTGACGGAAATCGAGATAGGACGAATCTCCATAGGCGGTTCTTCCTGACCTAGCGGTCTCAGGCGGGCGAGGTAGGCCCGCGGGTAGGAAGGCGGCCGGCATCCGTGCTGCTCAGCGACGAAATTGTGTGATGCCAGTGCCTCTGTTGGCGGGCAGTTTCCTGGCAACTCGAGAGGCATTCAGGGATTTCGTCACAAACGAGGGGGTGCGGGCTCTACACAAGCAAGAGTTGTGAGGTAAGTCTCCGTAGTACCGCGAAAGTTGCCACTATTCCTGCATAGCAGGGAGTTGCAATTGGCGCTGAGAAACCGTAGCAGGGCGGAACCAGGCACGATTCTGACAGTAGCCTTTAGCGGGATCGCTAACTCATTGTGGTCTGAAAGTGGCGCAAGAGGCTTGCCATGGCAAAGAGATTGGCTGTCAGCACTAACCCGGCGGTCGTGGCGCATGCCAGCAGCGGCAGTGGCGAGTGAGCAGGTGCACTACGGTCGATAAAAGCCAACAGCAGGCAGCCGGCTAGCAGCCAGTGCTGGCTGTAGAGGAAGTACTCCGATCCCCAGCCGGCGTGCAGGACCGCGTTGAAGGCGAATGTGCCGAGCACTACCACCAGCAGTGCCCACTCGCGCCGGCCTCCCTGGCGCGCGCAGCGATAGCCGCAGCAGAGCCCGGCAAGCAGCAGAGCGGCTACCGCCGTGGCTGCGGCGATGGCTAGGGGAGAACTATAGCGGCCCTCCTCCAATGTCAGCTGAAAGTCATAACGGGCCTTCTCATCGTTCAGGCGCTGCGGTATGCGGTTGCTGTCGGGGGCCGCGAAGCTGGCAACGGCGATAGGCAGGAAGGACGGCAGCCGCTGCAAGGGCGCATCCCGCAGATAGCGTTCGGCCAGGACTTGAGCTTGGTCGAAGTCGGTCTTGTCGCCATACCACGCGTCCAGAGGCAGTTTCACTGCCAGCAAGGTTGTCAGCGCCAGTGCTGTCACCAGCAGCCCTTTGAGCAAGGCCTGCGAGCGCTGCAGCACAGCGGCGCAGGCGGCCGCCAGCGCCAGCAGAAACAGCAGGAAATTAGTGATGGTAATACTGGCCACCAGGGCGCCGGTCAGCGCCCAGGGTATGAGGTCGAGACGGCGCTTATCGATGCTGTAGATCAGCAGCCACATTGTCAGCCCCAATGAAAAGCCGCCGAGGATGAAGTGATCGGGAATGCTGCCGAAGATCAGCTGGCTGAAGGAAACCTCGTACAGCAGGGCAAGCGTGAAGGCGAAAGCGGTGCGGCAGCCCAGCAGCAGCAGGGTGGCGTAGAGCAGGACGACGGAGGCGGTGGCGAAGAAGGGGGCCACGACGAGGGCTAGTTGGCGTTCAACGCCAGGGCCAGCCAGTCCGGCGGTCTGCAGCGCCAGCGCCAGCACCCGGATCGGTGGGTTGACCAGGTTGCAGAGATTCGGATGGGCCAGGCTGCGGCCTTCACCGCCCCAGCCGGTGGCGAAACAGATCAAGCGGGTGTTTGGATCAGCATCGAACAGCACGTTGTATTGCTGGAATACTCCCAGTGCGTCGAAAGCCGCGCCTGCCAGCAGATAGCCCGACAAGCCCAGTGCGGCGAGCAGCAATGCCGGCAACCAGAGGCGCAGCAGCCGGCTTTTTGCCGTCGGAGTATCGCTCCAGAGAGGGGCCGCCACTTTCACGTAATGCATCCTTCTTAGCGGAAGCTCTGGATCGAAAGCATCAGGAGTAAGCCACACACAACACGCCAAGCACGATCAGCAGGCCACCGAGCATGCGCAGGAGCCCGACCGATTCCTGCAGTACCAGCGCGCCCAGCAACATAGTGATGATCAAGCCGAGGGCGACAAACGGATAAGCGACACTGAGCTCCACCCGGGAGAGCACAAGCAGCCAAGTCAGCGCGCCGATTCCGTAGAGGAAAAAGCCGATCAGAATATGCGGGTTTAGCAACACCGCCTTGGCGATAGCCACTGTCGGCAAGGGCCGCAGCGGTATGTCGGGCGACAGGGCCGCAGAGCCGATCTTCAGTGAGAGTTGAGCGAGCGCGGACAGGCCGACGCTGACCATAGTAATCAGTAGCATTTTGCTGCTCATGTGGCGTGATCCTGCGACAAGGGTTTCTTACTGACTGACATCAGAACAGCCCGAGAGCGGGGGGGAGCGTCGAGGTGGCGGTAAAAAAAGCGACACCCATGGCGGCGAAGCAGAGCCAGGAGACTCTGTCGCGGGCGGCATAGACGATGGGGTCGTCGTGCATGTAGCCGCGCGCGGTAGCGAGCCAGAGCCGGCATTGCCAGAACAGCATGGCGGGGATGATCGCCCAGAGGAGCTGCGGTGTGACGTAGGCATCGGCCGGGATGCCGCCGCTGATGTAGAGCGCCAGCACCAGGCTGGACAGGAAGCTGCTGGATATCCCCATCACCTGCACGGCGATTAGGTCGGTTGCGGTATAGCCGCGCCCTTTGCTGATGGCGCCGCCGCCGTTGGCGTCGTGCAGCTCTCCGGCACGTTTGATGAACGCCAGCGCCAGGAACAGGAAGCCGGAGAAGGCGAGCAGCCAGCTCGACAGCACGATTCCGCAGGCAACGGCGCCGCCGACGATGCGGATCGTATACAGCATCGCCAGGGTGAAGACGTCGGCCAGTGGTTTTTTCTTGAGCACGTAGGAGTACAGGCTGGTGATCACGACGTAGACGATGACCATACCGGCACTGGCCGGCGATATGGCGCTGGCGATCGCTATCGCCGCCGCAATCAGCACCGGACCGGCGGCACCGTAATGCAGTGGCAGCGCCCCGCTGGCGAAGGGCCGGCGCCGTTTACGCGGATGCCGGCGGTCGTTGGCCAGGTCGTATAAATCGTTGATGATGTAGGAGCCTGAGGCAGCCAAGCAGAAGGCGAGGAACATGAGCGCGGCGCTGCGCATGACCTGCGGTTGATACA
>DASULL010000005.1:0-2731 GCA_036278215.1 Gammaproteobacteria bacterium
ACGTCAATCGCCTGCGGCAGAAGTTCGGCCGCGAAGTCATCGAGACCCGGCGTGGCCAGGGCTATATTTTCCTCGGCCGCGCCTAGCCTGGAGCGGCGACTCAACGTCGGAGTCGGCCTGGGTCTGGCAGCGCTGTTGCTAGTGGGCGCAGTACTGATCTGCGCGGCGATGAGTACGCTGACCGAGCAGTACATCGCCGATCGCCTGCGCCACGACCTCGATACCCTGATCGCCGCCAGCAGCGTCGTCGACGGCCAGCTGGCACTGCCGCCGGAGCGGCTGGCACTGGTTTATCGGCAAGCCTATTCCGGCCATTACTACCGGGTCAGCCGTGGCGAGCAATTGCTGCGTTCCCGCTCGCTCTGGGACGCTGACTTCAGCGTGCCGCCGCTCACTGCCGGCGAGGAATGGCACGGCCGCCGGGCCGGGCCGGACGGGCAGCGGCTGCTGGTGATGGCCCAGGCAGTTGCGACCGAGGATGAGCCGCGGATCATCGCGGTCGCGGAAGACACCACGGAGCTGGAAACCAGCCTGCGCCAGCTGACGCTGGCAATCGGCTTGTTCGCCGCGCTGATGCTGATCGGGCTGCTGGGGCTGCAGAAAGCGCTGATCCGCCGCAGCCTGCAACCGCTGCGGCGTCTGCAGGAGCAGCTGCAGCAGATGGAGCGCGGCGAGCGCCGCGACCTGCCTACGAGCGGTGTGCCGCAGGAAATCCTGCCATTGGTCGAACGCTTGAATAGCCTGCTCGCCCTGCTGGCGGCGCGACTGGAACGCTCACGCAAGGCCCTGGGCAACCTCGCCCATGCCCTCAAAACCCCGTTGGCGGTGCTGACCCAGATGGCCGATGATCCCGCCACCGGCGCCTGTCGCGACCAACTCGCCGGGCAGTTGACGATCATGCGAACGACGGTAGAACGGGAGCTGCGCCGGGCACGACTAGCCGGCGGCGGTCTCTCCGGCAGCTTCAATCTGCACGAGACGGTCGAGACCCTGCTCGACACCCTGACCCGCATCTATCGTGACAAGCCACTGGCGCTGGCGGTCGCCTGCGATCCCGCCGCCCAGTTCGCCGGCGACCGGGAAGACTTCCTCGAACTGATGGGCGTGCTGCTGGACAACGCGTTCAAATGGGCGAAAAGCCGGATCAGCATCCGGGTCCTGGCCGGCGCCACCCTTGCCATTACCATTGAGGACGACGGCCCAGGAATCGCCCCTGACCAGCGGGCTCGCCTGCTCGGCCGCGGCCAGCGGCTGGACGAAGGCCCCGCGGGCGCAGGCCTTGGGCTGGCGATCGCCAGCGACATCGTCGAGCAGTATCAGGGCGAGCTGACCTTGGCGGCGGCCGGTCTCGGCGGCCTGGCGGTAGTGCTAAGACTGCCAGGTCGGCCTCCAGCACCGTTAAAGAGCAGCTAACCCGATCCACTGCTCGCCACACCCCTCGGCCCCGTCGGCAGCTTCGCTGCCGACGGGGCCGAGCAGCCACACTCAACCGTGAGTGGGCTTTTTCTTTTTCTGCTCACCGGTGCGGGCATCGAGGTATAGCTTGTGGACACTGCCGTCGGCCGCCACCAGCTTGATCTCCCACAGTCCGCCGTTATCGTCCTCCAGTTCGGCTTCGATGACACGGCCGCCAGGGTATGCCTCCTTGGCCTTTGCCAAGGCCTGCTCGATGCTGATTGCGTCGTCCAGGTTGAACTTGGAGGCGCTCTTGGCGACCGTTAGGCCGCTGCCCAGACCGCCTAGCAATACAACGGCAGCTGCAACCGAATAAATCTGCTTCTTCATGACAACACCTGCTTGGGGGTTTGCTTGAAAAACCACTTTAGCCTCGCCAGTTAAAATCGAGCTGAACGTCGCCGCGGCCGGTCAATTGGTTCTGACGAGCGCAGTGTCACGTCCAGCGGCAGTTGAAACCGGCAGAGCGGCAGCAATGGACGCGCGGCAAAAGCAGATATGTCAGCAGAGCGAGCAATTGGAAGCCGCCCGAATACGGTTTCTGGAAACGAGCCGTGGCCGCACAGCGGCTCTTGCCTTTGCTCAGCAAACCCGCAACAGCTATCGCCACGCCGTTTTGACCCGCACGGCTCCGGCCGGCGAGGAAATTTTCCGCCTGCGGCTGATCGGATCCTACCGCTACTTGCGGCGATACATCGCGGCGGCGCAACAACCACCGCTGTAGGCGGCTGCTAGGCTGCCTCGCCTGCGGCCGCAGTCTGCAAGGGCAGCTCCAGCGTGAAAGTGCTGCCCTTGCCCAGAGTGCTGGCGACACGCACGCTGCCGCCGTGCGCCTCGGCGATCTGCCGGGTGACGAACAGGCCCAGCCCCAATCCGCCATAGCTCTCGGCGGGAACAGCCCGCTCGAAGCGATCGAATATCATCTCGAGTTTGTCGGGCGCGATACCGGGGCCGCTATCCTGTACCCAGAGCCGGACACGCTCACCGTCCTGCTCCATTCCAATGTGTATCGGCGATCCAGGAGCGTATCTGCAGGCGTTGGAGATCAGGTTCAGCAGAGCCTGCTCAACCCGCAGTCGATCCCAACGGCCCGTGAGGCTGGTGGCTGTCTGCACATGGAGCTGGCAGCCAGCCTCCTGAGCCATTTCAGTAAGCCGGTCAGCCGTCTCCCGCACCACATCGGCCAGATCGAACGTGCTGAGATGTAGCTGAATCCGGCCGCTGGTGATGCGGGAGACGTCGAGCAAGGTATCCACCAGCTGCGACAGCCGGGCGG
>DASULL010000006.1:0-2057 GCA_036278215.1 Gammaproteobacteria bacterium
AAGGGCCTCCCACAGGGTGCTAATCTCAGCGGCTGGCAGAGCCTGCCCCTGTGGGAGCGGCTTTAGCCGCGAGAGCCGGCCAAGAGGCCGGCATAGCCCGAGGGCCACTCGCTCAACCGCCGCTCAGGCCTCGGCACGCTAGCGTTCCGTTGGCCCAGGGTTTTGCTAGGGGCGCTTAATCCCCGCGCTAGATTTTTGTTAGTGGCCTTAACCCGGCGGCGCGGCAGCGATTGACCGGTCGGCAACGATACGGCCGTCGACCAGCTCGATGATGCGGTCGCAGCGGGCCGCCAGCTGCGGGGCGTGGGTGACGATCAGGAACGCGGTGCCGCGCTCGCGGTTGAAGCGCCGCAGCAGCGCGAACACCTCGTCGGCGGAGGCGGTGTCGAGGTTGCCGGTCGGCTCGTCCGCCAGTACCAGCGCCGGGTTGGCGATCAGAGCGCGGGCCACCGCGATCCGCTGCTGCTGGCCGCCGGACAGCTGCGCCGGCGGGCGCTCGCCGTAGGCTCCCAGTCCGACCGCCGCCAGCAGCTCGCCGGCGGCCGTCCGCATCGCCTCATCAACACGTCCCCGAGCGGCGAACAGCGGCAGCAGGACGTTCTCCTGAGCGGAGAAGGCGCTAATCAAATGATGGAACTGGAACACGAACCCCAGAGTCCGGCCACGCAGTTGGGTAAGCGCCCGCTCGTCCAGCGCACCGGTATCCTGGCCGTCCAGCAGGATGCGGCCGCTGCTGGGCCGGTCGAGCAGGCCGATCAGATTCAGCAGCGTACTCTTGCCAGAGCCGCTGGGGCCGATCAGCGCGGCGAATTCTCCTGCCGCCAGTCGCAGGTCGATGCCGTGCAGCACCTCGGTTTCGGCCGGTGTGCCGACGCCGTAGGATTTTCGCACCGCTTCCAGCCGCAGTACGTCTTCAGCCACGGATCGCCTCCACCGGATTGAGCCGCGCCGCCCGCAGCGCCGGCACTGTGGCCGAGGCCAGCCCGGTCAGGCTGGCCAGCAGAGCCGCGCCGAGGATGATCGGCAGGGTGATCGGAATGGGGAATGGAAAGCCCGGGGCGAGCCCGGTGAACAGCAGCACCAGCGCAAACGCGAACACAGCGCCGGCGATCGATCCCAGCAACCCTAACAAGGCGCCTTGCAGCAGGAAAACCGTCATCACCTGCCGCCGCGACGCCCCGGTCGCGCGCAGAATGCCGATCTCTTTCGAGCGCTGCACCACCGAGATCACCAGCACGCTGGCAATGCCGAAGGCGACCGAGACGGCGACGAAAAAGCGGATCAGGCCGGTGGAGATGCTCTGCGAGCGCAGCGCGGTCAGCAGTTCGCGATTGCTTTCCATCCAGCTGTCGGCCACCAGACCGGTCTGAGCCTCGATGCGGTTGCCGATGGCTTCGGCGGCGAACACATCGCCCACCCGCAGCTCGATGTTGGAAATGCCGCCGATCAGATCCAGCAGGTTCTGAGCCGGCCGCAGCCCGAGGTAGACGTAGCGCAGGTTCAGGTCGCGGATGCCGAGGTCGAACAAGCCGACGACGGTGAAGCTCTCACCGCGCCCGCCGGCGGTCTCGAGGCGCAGCCGATCACCCAGCCGCAGGCCCAGCTCGTCGGCCAGATCAGTGCCGATCAGGACATCCTCCGCGCCCAGACGCAGCTCGCCGGCAACCAGCTTGCCGGCCAGATCGATGATGCGGGTGAACTGCTCCGGCTCGATGCCGAGCAGCGCAATGGCCCGGTTGGCCTCACCGCGAATCGCCAGGCCCGGCCCGGCGACCACCGGAGACGCTGCCACCACCCCGGACTGGGCGGCGATCAGCGGCAGCAGGGTCTGCCATTGGTCGATGCTGCGCAGCCGCTGGGCCCGGTTCTGGATCTGCGTCAGCAGTTGCACCCCGTCGACGTCGCGCAACGGCCGCGCCACCTCGTCGGGCGGCCGCACCACGATATGCGCCTGCGCGCCCAGCGTCTTGTCGATCAAGGTGGCCTGCAAGCCGTTGATCAGAGCAGTGAGAAAGATGATGACGGCCACTCCCAGCGCCACGCCGCTGACGATCAGC
>DASULL010000007.1:0-4509 GCA_036278215.1 Gammaproteobacteria bacterium
CCATCAGCAGCTCCCAATGGCGGGTCAGGGTGCCGAACCAATAGTGCAGCCCCTCGAAAGCGAACGCGCCGAGGATGGGGCCGAACAGCGTTCCCATGCCGCCCAGAATAACCATGACCAAAGCGTGGGCGGACAACTGCCAGCTGACTTGGCCGGGACTCATATAGCCGTACTGGATAGCCGAAAGCATCCCAGCATAGCCGGCGATAGCGCCGGCGATCACAAAGGCGGCCAGCTTGTAATAGGCCGGGTTGTAGCCGATCGCCCGAACCCGCTCCTCGTTTTCCTTGATGCCGAAGAGCACTCGCCCGAACGGCGCCCTCAGCAGCGTACGCAGCAACAGGTATACCAACACCAGTGAGATCAGCGTGACGTAGAACACGGTGGTGCGGTTCTCCAAATCCAACAGCTGAATCCCGCCGATAGCGACCTCCGGCTTGAAGAACAGGTAAGCACCGTCCGAGCCGCCGGCAAATTTGGCGTCGTGGAACAGGTAGAACAGCATCTGCGAGAAGGCGATGGTTGCCATGATGAAGAAGATGCCGGAGGTGCGGATGATCAACACGCCCATGAGCAGGGCCGCCAGCGCGGCTATTCCCACCGTTAGCGGCAGCGCCACCCAGATGTTGGCGGCTTCGTACTCCGGCGCCAGCAGCAGCAGCGCATAGCCGGCAAGGCCGAAGAAAGCGGCCTGAGCCAAGCTGACCATGCCGGTGACGCCGACCAGCAGATCCAGGCCGACGGCGACAATGGCAAGGATCATGATGGTAGTCAGCTTCTGCATGAAGAAGTCATATTTACCGCCAAACGCCGCCTCCCCCCACAACGGGTAGGCCGCCAGCAGCAGCGTCAGAACAAGCAGCAGGGTCTGAACAGGCCGTGGTAAAGCGCGCATCGTGGGGCCCTCTTAGGCGAACAGGCCGCGCGGCTTAAACAGCAGGACGGCGGCCATCAAGGCATACACCACGGCGCCGGCGAACTCCGGCACCAGGACTGCCCCCCAGGTGGCGGTCAGGCCGACCAACAGCGCTCCAAGAAAAGCGCCCTTGATCGAGCCGATACCACCAATCACCACAACCACAAAGCAAATGATCAGGATGTGATTGCCCATGCCCGGGTAAACCGAGGAGACGGGCGCGGCGATCATGCCAGCAAGCGCAGTTAGAGCCGCGCCGGCGGCGAACACCAGGGTGTAGATCGAGCGGATATTGATACCCAGCGACTGCACCATCTCCCGGTTGCTAGCGCCGCCTCGGATGATCATGCCCAGGCGGGTGCGCTGCAGCACTACATACATGGCCAGCGCAATTAGCGCACATATCGCCGAGATGAACAGCCGGTAGACCGGGTAGTTCAGGTTGTCGGTCAGCTGAATCGAGCCGCGCAGGATCTCCGGGATCGGCACCGCGTGCACCTCGTTACCCCAGAGGATGCTCTGCATGGCATCGAACACGAGGATCAACCCGAAAGTCAGCAGCACCTGATCCAGGTGATCGCGCTTGTATAAAGCCTGTATCAGAAAGCGCTCGATGACGACGCCGATCATGATCGCAATGGGGACGGCAAGCAGTATCGCCAGAAACAGATTACCTAGCTGGGCCGTGAGCCAATAAGCCAGGTAGGCGCCGATCATATAGAGCGCACCGTGGGCCAGATTGATGATATGCATGATCCCAAAGATCAAGGTCAGGCCGCTGGCGATCAGAAACAGCAGCAGCCCGTACTGCACGCCGTTCAGTGTTTGAATGAGGAAGGTGGCAACATCCATCGATCGTTCCGGCTTGGTAAAACTGCGGGCATCCAACCGCCGACAGGCCTCCACTGCCCCGCCGGCGGTTGGTTTAGATCGGGCTACTGGGCCATTTTGCAGCCAAGCGCGGGATCGGCCAGCTTCTCGGCGGCGACGCTGACCAGCGCGTTCTTGCCATTACGTACCTCACGCAGATAAATGTCCTGGATAGGGTGGTGAGCTTTAGAGAACACCCATTCGCCTCGTGGGCTGGCGATCTTCACCTGCTCCATCGCTGCGATCCAAGCCTTGCGGTCCTTGGTATCTCCCTTCACCGCCTCCAACGACTGCGCCAGCAGCAAGCCGGCGTCGTACCCCTGCACGGCGTAGATATCCGCTGCGCTGTTGAACTTCTGCCGGTAGTCAGCCTGGAACTTCTGGTTGGCCGGGTTATCCAGGTCGTCGGCGTAATGCAGGGTGGTCAGGACGCCCTCGGCTGCCTGACCCTGGGCCTCTAAGGTGCCGTCGGTAAGGAAGCCAGAACCAAGCAGCGGGATGGTCTTGTTCAGACCCGCCGCCGCGTAGTCCTTAACAAACTTAACCGCGCCGCCGCCGGCGAAGAAGGAGAACACCGCGTCCGGCTTGGCCGCCGCGATCTCAGTCAGCTGCGACTGGAACTCAACGTCTGGAAACGGCAGATAGATCTCTTTGACGATTTTGCCGCCAGCCTTTTCGAAGCCCTCCTTGAAGGCATCCACCGACTCGGTACCAAAACCGTAGCGCCAAGTGATCGTGGCGATATTCCGGTAGCCCTTGTCGTAAGCCGCCTTACCCATGGGATAGGCGGTCTGCCAGGAGGTAAACGAGGTACGGAAGATGTTCGGCGCGCACAGCTGGCCAGTGGCAGCATTGAAGCCGGCATTGGTGATGATCAGCGGGACGCCGGTCTCACGGGCGACTTTCACTGCCGCCATTCCCACCCCGGAATGCACCGGGCCTATGACCACGTCGACATTCGAGCCGGAAATCAGTTTCTGCATGTTGCCGACTGCTTTGCCCGGATCGGCCTCGCTGTCGACAATCACATACTCCACATCGCGACCGCCAAGCTTACCGCCCTGCTGTTCGATCGCCAGTTTCATACCGTTGGTGATGGCCTCACCGAGCGCTGCATAGGTGCCGGTATAAGGCAGCAGTACACCAATTTTGACCGGCGTGTTCTGCTGCGCGATAGCGGAACCAATAGGGGCTGCCAGCATCCCTGCCGTCAGGACGCCGACAGATAGTTTCTTGAGTACGCCAGACAGGCTGGCCTTAACAGCTTTCTTGGTCATCGAGCTCCTCCCGCCCCACTCCAGTGGCTTTTGGTTTTTCGCATCACTAAGGAAGCCATCGAACCTGCCGTACCCGGCGGCACTAAAATGCATTATGGTGCAGCAGCGATAGCGCAACAAGCCATTTCTTCGCCTTCCGACCGAACTTATAGCAGTATATTTCATCAGCGTAGACCGAATGCGCGCGCATGGGTGGTGCTTGCTGCTTGGCAAAGCCCCGCCTCTGCCGATCTCTCTTGACTTTATTTGTGCCGCCACGCTGCCCCATTCACCAGCGCGAGAAATGAAATCTTCCATGAAAACGCCTTTATCTCGGCTAATTGACGGCACAGCAGATCGGAGCTTCGCCGGCTTGATCGGCATCAAACGGTGATACGACCGATAACGGTAATATAGTGCTACCGCAGCGGCCTGCACTAAGTCAGGGAACAGCAGGCGGCTTACGAGTTTCTGTTACTGCGTTTTGGCGCTGACGACGCCATGCGGCGGTCGGTGCCGCCATAGATCCTGCTCGCTCGAACTAACAATACTGCATGCAACAGATACGCCGCCCGCACGTTGCGATAAGATTGCGTGTCCTCTGGCTACCAGATAGTGGTTCAACGAATTCATGCGGGAAGAGAGAATGAAGTGGAACCGAGATGTGCCGGGTGTCGATCAACACCTGCAGGAACTCAGCGAACGGATCCGCGCTCTGCGGGCCGGGCGCGGCATGACACGCAAGAACCTGTCACGGCACTCGGGTATCTCTGAGCGCTATCTGGCACAACTGGAGAGCGGTGGCGCCAACCCCTCGGTAGCGTTGCTCTGGCAAATCGCCCAAGCACTGGACGTCGGCTTCCACGACTTGGTCGGTGAACGGGCAAAAACCCCGCTGGCGAACGGACGGCTTTGGGATCTGTTACAGACACTGACACCAGCTGACCAACAGCTTGCGTACGATATTCTGGCCCCACGGTTCGGTTACAACCGCGGCACACGACACGGCATAGCACTTATCGGGCTCCGCGGAGCCGGCAAGACTACGCTAGGCCAGCATCTGGCGTCGCTGTACCAAGTGCCGTTCATTCGCCTCAGCTCGGTCATCGAGGCAATTAGCGGAATGGATCTTGGTGAACTGCTGTCGCTTGGCGGACAGAAGGCCTACCGCCGGACCGAGCGGCAGGCTCTGGAGCAGGTTATTCGTGAACATCCGCTGGCAGTGGTCGAAGCTGGTGGAAGCCTGGTCTCCGAGCTAAGCACCTTCAATCTGCTTCGCAGCGCATACTTCACGATTTGGGTCCGCGCCAGGCCGGAGGACCACATGAACCGCGTGATCCGTCAGGGCGATACTCGACCGATGGAAGGCAACCATGAGGCCATGGACGACCTCCGCCGAATACTGACCGAGCGAGAACCGCACTACAGCAGCGCGGACTACCAGATCGACACCACCGGCCGCAGCAT
>DASULL010000008.1:0-6697 GCA_036278215.1 Gammaproteobacteria bacterium
CAATGGTTTTGAGGGAAATCAGGTGGGCCCGCCACCGTGACCGGTTCGCCATCATGGATTTTGCTCCTGCCGTGGCTCCGAGCCCTTCTCGAGCATCCGGATAAACAACTCTTCCAGGCGGTTGGCGGTGTTCTTCATGCTGAGCACTTGTATTCCCGCGCCGGCCAGCGCGGCAAAGACCTCGGTGAGGTTCTGCTCGGCGGTGATTTCGATCTGCAGTGTGTTGTCGTCGAGGCGGGCGACCCGGTGCGCCGGTAAGGCGGGCAGCTCTCCTTCACCTTTGATGTCGAGCACGAAGCCGTGGGTGTTGAGCTTGCGGAGCAGTGAGCGCACCGAAGTATTTTCGATGATGCGGCCGCCATCGATGATGGCTATGTTGCGGCAAAGCGTTTCTGCCTCTTCCAGATAATGGGTGGTGAGGATGATGGTGGTGCCGCGCGCGTTCATCTCGCGCAGAAAGTCCCACATCGAGCGGCGCAGCTCGATATCCACACCGGCGGTAGGCTCGTCCAGGATTAGTAGCTTTGGTTCATGCACCAGCGCACGGGCGATCATCAACCGGCGCTTCATGCCGCCTGACAGGGTGCGCGCCGCCTGGTCGCGCTTGTCCCACAGGCTTAGTGCCTTGAGATAGTGCTCGGCCCGTTGCCGGGCCGTACGTCTCTCGATTCCGTAGAAGCCGGCTTGGTTGACGACGATCTGCTCGACCGTCTCGAAGCCGTTGAAGTTGAATTCCTGCGGCACTAAACCGAGTTGGGATTTCGCCAGCCAGGGCTCTCGATCGAGATCATGGCCGAAGATCTCTACCCGTCCCGCGCTCTTGCGTACCAGCGACGAAATGATGCCAATGGCGGTTGACTTACCGGCTCCGTTGGGGCCGAGCAGGCCAAAGAAATCGCCGGGCTGTACGTCGAGATCGATGCCTCGCAACGCTTCGACGCCGTTGCCGTAGCGTTTGTAGAGGCCTTGTAACAGGAGTGCGCTTTTGGGATGCAAGTCTGAAAATGCCTGGAGTTGCCATATGCGAGGGGCGCCAAGTGTATCGACGGCGGGCGAATACCGGCAAGTTGAGCCATGCTGCCCAGACACGCGGCAGGCGCTCGCGTACGATACGCAGGATAGACACCCTAGGCGCGAGCCAGTAGAATTTCTCGATCCTTCGTTCCCACGAAACTCGCGCAACGGGAGGGCATCTTTGGATCCCTCCCGTTTTTGTGCGCGCACGAGCAGGAGGTTGCTTGAATACGCCTGCCATACTTGCCCTTGAAGACGGCACTTTGTTCCGCGGACGGTCCATAGGCGTGGACGGCGCGGCGGTTGGAGAAGTGTGCTTCAACACCGCCATGACCGGTTATCCGGAGATCTTGACCGATCCTTCCTATCACGGCCGGCTGGTAACGCTGACTTATCCCCATGCCGGCAATGCTGGCATGACCGCTATTGACTTTGAGTCGGCAGCGGCCCAAGCCGGTGGGTTGATCGTGCGCGATCTCTCGTCTGTCGCCAGCAGCTGGCGCGCGGAGCAGAGCTTGCCGGATTACCTCCGCGCCAACGGCGTGGTGGCGATCAGCGATATCGATACTCGCCAACTCACCCGTATTCTGCGCGAGGGTGGAGCGCAGCGCGGCTGCATCATGACCGGCGAAGTCGATGCCGACGAGGCGCTGGCGCGTGCCCGCGCGTTCGGCGGCTTGCAAGGAGTGGATCTGTCCAAGGTCGTTTCGACCAGGGAGCCGTACTCCTGGCGTCGCGGCAGCTGGCAGGTTGCCGACGGCCGTGCCGACAGTGCCGAGCGCGATCCGGCGACCTTGCGGTTCCACGTTGTTGCTCTTGATTACGGCATCAAGCGCAGCACCCTGCGGCAGCTGGTCGACGTCGGCTGCCGGATCACGGTGATGCCGGCGCAGAGCAGTGCGGCGGAGGTGCTGGCGCTCCAGCCTGACGGGGTGTTGCTTTCCGGCGGTCCGAGCGATCCGGCGGCTTGTGACTATGCCATTGAGGCGATCCGCGAGCTCGTCGAGCGCGGCATGCCGACCTTCGGCCTCTGCCAGGGATATGCGCTGCTCGCTCTGGCCAGCGGCGCCCGCACGGCGAAAATGAAACTCGGTCACTACGGCGCCAACCACCCGGTCATCGATCTAGGCACACGACGAGTGATGATCTCGAGCCAGAGTCATGGCTTCTTGGTCGAGGAGGCCAGTCTGCCGGAGACGCTGCGGGCCACGCACCGCTCCCTGTTCGACGGCACATTGCAGGGCATTGAGCGTACCGATCGGCCGGCGTTCGGCTTCCAGGGATATCCGGAGGCGAGCTCCAATCCGAACGATCTGCCGCCGCTGTTTGCTCGTTTCCTGGAGCTCATGGCGCAAGCGAATTAAGCCACGGACGGAACTATCCGCCAGCAACGGTTGACCCTACGATGCCCAAGCGTACCGATATCAAAAGCATCCTGATCATAGGTGCCGGCCCGATCGTGATCGGCCAGGCCTGCGAGTTCGACTATTCCGGCGCCCAGGCCTGTAAGGCTCTGCGCGAGGAAGGCTACCGGGTAATCCTGGTGAACTCGAATCCCGCCACCATCATGACCGACCCGGGGACCGCCGACGCGGTCTACATCGAGCCGGTCGAGTGGCGCACGGTGGCCAAGATCATCGAGAAGGAGCGCCCTGACGCGCTGCTGCCGACCATGGGCGGCCAGACTGCGCTCAATTGCGCGCTGGATCTGGCCCGCAATGGCGTGCTGGAGCAGTTTGGCGTTGAAATGCTCGGCGCCAAGGAAGACGCCATCGACAAGGCCGAGGACCGTGAGCGCTTCAAGGAAGCGATGGCCGCGATCGGTCTGGAGACGCCGCGCGCTACCGTCGCTCACTCGATGGAAGAAGCGCTGGCGGCGCAGAAGGAAATCGGCTTCCCGACCATCATCCGGCCGTCCTTTACCCTGGGCGGTTCCGGTGGCGGTATTGCCTACAACCGCGACGAGTTCGTGGAAATCTGCGAGCGCGGGCTGGATCTGTCGCCGACCAAGGAGCTTTTGATCGAAGAGAGCGTCCTCGGCTGGAAAGAGTACGAGATCGAGGTAATCCGCGATCGCAACGACAATTGCATCATTGTCTGCTCCATCGAGAACCTTGACCCGATGGGCATACATACCGGCGACTCTATTACCGTGGCGCCGGCGCAGACCTTGACCGCGAGCGAATACCAGCAGATGCGCTCGGCTTCCATTGCCATCCTGCGGGAAATTGGCGTCGAGACCGGTGGTTCCAACGTGCAGTTCGCGGTCAATCCGGCCGACGGCCGCCTGGTTGTGATCGAGATGAACCCGCGGGTGTCGCGCTCCTCGGCGCTGGCCTCGAAGGCTACCGGCTTCCCGATAGCCAAGGTGGCGGCCAAGCTGGCGGTTGGTTATACCCTGGACGAGCTGCGCAACGACATCACTGGCGGTGCTACCCCAGCGTCGTTCGAGCCGACCATCGATTACGTCGTCACCAAGGTGCCGCGATTCACCTTCGAGAAGTTCCCGCGCGCCCAGGCCACACTGACCACCCAGATGAAGTCGGTGGGCGAGGTCATGGCGATCGGCCGCACTTTCCAGGAATCCTTCCAGAAGGCCCTGCGCGGGCTGGAGATGGGGCTGGACGGCCTGGATGAGCGGACCGATTTGTCGCGTAGCGGCGCACTTGAAGCGCTGCGGCAGGAGCTGCGCGTGCCGGTGCCGGATCGGATCCTGCTGGTGGCCGACGCTTTCCGCGCCGGGATGAGCCGGGACGAGGTCAACGAGCTGACCGCGATCGACCCCTGGTTCCTGGCACAGATCGAGGATCTGGTAGCGCAGGAGCGGGCGGTCTTGGACGGCCAACTCGATCCGCGCAGCCGTGACGGCATGTTGGCGCTCAAACGCAAAGGCTTTTCCGACCGCCGCTTGGCCCGCCTGCTTGGCATGAAGGAGCGCGACCTGCGGGCGCTGCGCCACGAGCTCGGCGTGCGGCCGGCATACAAGCGGGTCGATACCTGTGCCGGCGAGTTTGCTTCCGCCGTTGCCTACATGTACTCGACCTACGAGGAAGAGTGCGAGGCCCAGCCGACCGGCCGTGACAAGATCATGGTGCTTGGCGGCGGTCCCAACCGCATCGGCCAGGGCATCGAGTTCGACTACTGCTGCGTCCATGCCGCCCTTGCCATGCGCGAAGACGGCTACGAGACCATCATGGTCAACTGCAACCCAGAGACGGTTTCCACCGACTACGACACCTCCGACCGGCTTTACTTCGAGCCGCTCACCCTGGAAGACGTGCTGGAGATCATCCATCTCGAAGCGCCCAAGGGCGTGATCGTGCAGTACGGCGGCCAGACCCCGTTGAAGCTGGCGCGCGATCTGGAGGCGGCCGGGGCGCCCATCATCGGCACCACGCCCGACTCCATCGACGTCGCCGAGGACCGCGAGCGCTTCCAGAGCCTGATCAATCGCCTCGGCCTGACCCAGCCGCCTAACCGCACCGCTCGTGCGGTCGACCAGGCGTTGGCGCTGGCCGAGCAGATCGGCTACCCGCTGGTGGTGCGGCCGTCATACGTGCTGGGTGGTCGCGCCATGGAGATCGTCTACAACGAAGAAGATCTGCTGCGCTATATGCACGAGGCGGTGCAGGTTTCCAATGACTCGCCGGTGCTGCTCGACCGCTTCCTCGACGACGCCGTTGAGGTGGACGTCGACGCCATCGCCGACGGCACCGACGTGCTGATCGGCGGCATCATGGAGCATATCGAGCAGGCCGGCGTCCACTCCGGCGATTCCGCCTGCTCGCTGCCGCCGTACACGTTGTCGCCGGCGATCCAGGATCAGATTCGCGAGCAGACCAGGCAGATGGCCAAGGCGCTTGGCGTCGTCGGGCTGATGAACGTCCAGTTCGCCATCAAGGGGCAGCAGGTGTTCGTGCTCGAGGTTAATCCGCGCGCTTCGCGTACGGTGCCGTTCGTATCGAAGGCGACCGGCCTGCAGTTGGCCAAGATCGCGGCCCGCTGCATGGTCGGCAAGACGCTGGCGGAGCAGGGCGTTACCCGTGAGGTGATTCCGAACTACTACTCCGTAAAGGAGGCGGTATTCCCCTTCATCAAGTTCCCTGGCGTGGATCCCATCCTCGGCCCGGAGATGAAGTCCACCGGCGAAGTCATGGGGATCGGCCGCAGCTTCGGCGAAGCCTATGCCAAGTCGCAGTCGGGCGCGAGCGTGATCCTGCCGCGCAGCGGTCGTGCGTTCCTGAGCGTGCGCGATGCCGACAAGGCGGCCTTGATCGATATCGGTAGGTCGCTGGTCGCCCAGGGCTTCAACATCGTTGCCACCCGCGGCACCGCCGCCGCTCTGCAGGAAGCCGGCGTGCCTTGCCAGATCGTCAACAAGGTGCTGGAGGGGCGGCCGCATATCGTCGACGCCATCAAGAACGACGAGATCGACCTCATCGTCAACACCACCGAAGGCAAGCAGGCGATTGCCGACTCCTTCTCTATCCGGCGCGAAGCTCTGCATCGGAAGGTCAGCTATACCACCACTATCGCCGGAGCACGGGCGACCTGTCTGGCGCTGTCCTATCTGGACGTTCAAGAGGTGAATCGTCTGCAGGATCTGCACAAGGAGATTGCGCTATGAGTAAGGTTCCGCTGACCGTCAGAGGTGCGGAGAAGCTGCAGGAGGAGCTTGCCCGGCTCAAATCCAAGGACCGGCCGCGCATCATTCAGGCGATCGCGGAAGCGCGCGAGCATGGCGATCTCAAGGAAAACGCCGAGTATCACGCCGCGCGCGAGCAGCAGAGCTTCATCGAAGGCCGTATCGCCGAGATCGAGAGCAAGCTCTCCAACGCCCAGGTCATCGACGTCACGGTGATCGATGCCGGCGGTCGCGTCGTGTTTGGCGCCACGGTCGATGTGGTGGATGAGGAAACCGGCGAGGAAGCGAGCTACCAGATCGTCGGTGACGACGAAGCCGATATCAAGCAAGGCTTGATCTCCGTCAGCTCGCCGATCGCGCGGGCGCTAATCGGCAAACGGGAGGGTGATATCGCTCAGGTACAGACGCCCGGTGGTATCCGCGAGCTTGAGGTGGTCGCGGTCCGCTACGTCTGAGCGTGGCGATCCCGGCATGACAGTGATTGCCGCTTTGGAGCGCGTCGTCCTGACCCTCTGGGTCGGCGCGCTCTGGACCGTTGGCTATCTGGCCGCGCCCGTGCTGTTCGCGACGCTCGACGATCGGGCGCTGGCCGGCCGGCTTGCCGGCAATATGTTCACCAGCGTGGCATACCTGAGCTTGGCGGCGGGTGGCGTCTTGCTGCTGATCGAGTGGCGCCGCCAGGACCGGCGCCGCTGGCGGGCGTGGCTAATCGTAGCGATGCTGGCGCTGATAGCGATCGGCGAACTCTGGGTACGGCCGCTGATGGCTGTCGCGGCGCCGGGCGACTTCGCTCGGCTGCACGGTATTGCTCAGGTTGTTTATTTGCTGGTGAGCTTGCTTGGCCTGGGGCTGGTGGCCCACGCTCCTGGCCGGAAAGAGCCGGTTGCAGCCGCATAAAAAGGCTCAAGGGGAACCAGGGATGGCTATTTGGCAGCGCCTGCCGCTATCCTTCGGACCGGCAGGCGCTAAGCGCTTCTAAGGTAGTGCGATCCGCTTCTTTTTCTGCGGGTTGGGCCGATACAGCAAGGCGATATTGCC
>DASULL010000009.1:0-6683 GCA_036278215.1 Gammaproteobacteria bacterium
GCGGTCAGATTCATGACCAGCCCGCCGGATTTGCCGGACTGTTCAATCGAGATGTCGTGCAGGGTGACGATGCGCGGCAGATTGGCAACCGCGCTGATGAAGCGGGCGAACTGGTGATAATTGCCGCGGACGCGGACGCTGACTGGCAGCTCGGCATAGAATTCCCGCTTGATTTCAGGCAATGGCTTGAACAGCTCGAATTCCAGCCCGCTGGCAAGGCCGGTCTGGGAAACATCGACCAGCAGTTTGGGGACGTCGGCCTGGCTGGGCAGCTGACGCAGCATCGCGCCGAAAGTGGCCTCCATCTCCGCCAGCTGCTGCTCATAGGCTTCAAGGTTGGCGGCGCGCCGCTGGCGCGATTCAAAAGCTTGCTTGAGTTGAGCCTCTTTGGCGACGGCCTGCTCAAGGCTACGAGTCTGCTTGTTCCAGTCCAGGTACCAGCCGCCTGCTACCACCAGGGCGAAAACGATGATCGCTGCCGCCGCTTTGATCGGGGCCGGCCAATTAGCGGCATCCTGGAGGTCAAGATTATTGAGATCGGACAGATTCATGGCCTTTCCTCAGCCGCGCTTCTTAGCGGGAGCCTTCTTGGTCGTCCGGGCTGCGGGTTTCTTCGCCGCCGGGGCCGGTGCTTTCGCGGTCGATTGGCTGATCTTCTGGCTGACCTGCAAGGTGTATTCGCTCAGCCGGCGAGTCTTGTCGTTTTTGACCTGAATAACCGAGAGGCGGGGATCCCGCAGCCAGTCGGAGCTGTCCAGGTTCTCCATGAAGCTCGAAATACGCGCGTTCGACTCGGCAACACCGGTGAGAACGACATTGCTGTTGGTTTGCTTGACGCTGGTGAGATAAACCCCTTCAGGCAGCGTCGCTACCAGCTGGTGCATCAGGTGGACGACCAGAGGCCTGCCCTGTTGCAGTTCCTGCACCACTTCCATGCGGGCTTTCAGGCTGGCCTTGGTTTCTTCCAACTCCTTGATTTTCGCGATGCGCTTGTCGAGTGCCGCGATTTCCTGCTCCAGTATCCGGTTGCGATAAGTCTGGTGGTTGATGAGGCCGTTGTAGTAAAAGTGGCCGACAAACCACACTCCCAAGCCGGCTAGGGCGGCGGCGGCCAGCATCAGGGCCAGTTGTTTCTGGCGCTGCTTGGTGCGCTCTTCGCGCCACGGAAGAAGGTTGATCCGGGTCATGTCAGTCGAAGCTCCTCATGGCGAGGCCGCAGGCGATCATCAGGGCCGGAGCGTCCTCGGCGAGCAGCTGGGGGCGAATGCTGGAAGCAACCGCCATGGAACTGAATGGATTGGCAATCGTGGTCTTGGTGCCGGTTGCTTCCTGAATCGCTGCGGTGGCGTTTGGCAGAGCGGCGCAACCGCCGGCCAGCAGGAGGTGGTCGATCTGGCTGTGCTGGCTGGCGCTGAAGAAAAACTGCAGTGCCCGGCTTATCTGCTGCACCATGTCTTCCCGGAACGGTTCGAGGATCTCTGCTGGGTAAGTGTCGGGCAAGCCGCCTTGGCGCTTGGCGCGGCCGGCTTCCTCATAAGAGAGCCCGTAACGGCGCATGATCTCCTCGGTGAGCTGCTTGCCGCCAAAGGCCTGCTCGCGGGTGTAGATGATCTGGCCTTTGTCGACCACCGTGAGTGTGGTCATAGTGGCGCCGACGTCGGCTATCGCGATTACCTGATTCCGGCCATCGCCGGGTAGCTGTTGTGCGATGAGGGAAAAAGCGTTCTCCATCGCATAGCTTTCCACGTCGACGATTCGGGGAGTCAGCTCGGCTGCTTCCAGTACGGCCACCCGAGCGTCGACGTTTTCGCTGCGCGAGGCGACCAGGAGCACATCGACATCCCCCTGACTGTCCTCGGACGGCCCAAGAACCTGAAAATCGAGATTTAGCTCCTCGAGCGGATAGGGGACGTACTGGTTGGCCTGCGATTCAATCTGAGCCGCCATTTCCCGGTCGTCCAGCCCAGCCGCCAGCGGGATCGTCTTGCTGATCGCCATCGAGGTCGGGACGGCAACCGCCGCCAGTTTGGCTTTGGAGCGGGAGCGTTTGACGGCGTTGCGGGTAGCGGCGGCGACTGCGTCAGCCTCGACAATGACCTTTTCCACTACGGCGTTGGGCGGTAGCGGCTCAACTGCGTAGCTTTCGACCCGGTAGCGAGAGTCCTGCCGCCGCAGTTCCAGGACCTTGACTGCCGTAGAGCTGATGTCGATGCCCAGGAGAGGTGGGTTCGATTTCCTGAACAGGGCCACTTCGTTATTTTCCTTATGGTTTGTCGTCTTAGGTGCGACAAGTCGGAAGCCACATTCAATAATATGCCTAACTATAGATCAAGGCGCCCAGGGCCGAATAGTGTCGATGTCACAGTCATCAGGCGTCGCCTGATATACTCTGCGGCTTCCGTCCCGGGCTATGGCTGGTCCCTGATGAAAGTGCGGTTACGCTTCCTGACTTACTCGTTCGCGGCCCTGATCTCATTGGCCCTGGTGGGCGCTGCCGGGCTCGGTGCTGCTTATTTTATCCTGTCGCCAAAACTACCGTCCGTGGAAGTCCTGCGCGATGTCCAGTTTCAGGTGCCGTTGCGGGTTTACACTGCGGATGGCGGCCTGATCGCCGAGTTCGGCGAAAAGCGACGCATCCCATTGCAGTATCAGCAGATCCCGGAAGCGATGATCAAGGCCTTCATCGCGGCCGAGGATGACCGCTTCTTTCAACACCCGGGGGTAGACTATCAAGGCCTGTTGCGCGCGGTCTGGAACTTGGTTCTCACTGGTGAAAGAAGTCAGGGCGGCAGCACCATCACCATGCAGGTGGCACGCAACTTCTTTCTCTCGAACGAGAAGACCTACCTGCGTAAAGCCAATGAGATTCTGCTGGCGCTGAAAATCGAGCGTGAATTGAGCAAGGAGCAGATCCTCGAGCTCTACCTCAACAAGATTTATCTCGGTAACCGCGCCTACGGCGTTGGCGCCGCCGCTCAGGTCTACTACGGCCGCCCGGTGTCCGAGCTGACACTCGCCGAAATCGCCATGATCGCCGGCCTGCCGAAGGCGCCATCCGCCTACAACCCGCTAGCTAATCCGGAGCGTGCGCTGATCCGGCGTGGTTATGTGCTGCGGCGCATGCAACATCTCGGCTTTATTTCCGCGGCAGAGTATGCCGAAGCCGCCGCCGCTCCGACGACTGCCGAAACCTACCGCGTGCAGCTGGATGCGGAGGCGCACTACGTGGCGGAGATGGTGCGTGCGGAAATGCTGGAGCGGTTCGGCGAGGACGCCTACACCGGCGGCTACCATGTCTACACCACCATCGATCGTCGCGCCCAGCAAGCTGCTGTCAAAGCCCTGCGGGAGACGCTGCTGGACTATGACCAGCGCCATGGCTATCGGGGACCGGTAACGCGTGTCGATGCTGACGTGGCGAGCTCTCCCGAGCAGGCGCGGCAGGCCCTGTCGGCTTATTACGCTAGCGCCGACATCCGGCCGGCGGTGGTGGCCGCCGTTGATAAGGCCGGTGCGACGCTCTGGGTGCAGGGTTTGGCCGAGGCGCAGACGCTGCCGTTTGCCGGTCTGGAATGGGCGCGGCGGTTCATCAATCGCGAAGTGGTCGGTGATCCGCCGAAATCGGCGACGGATGTGCTTGCCCCCGGTGATGTGGTTTACGTCAGCCCGCTGGAACAGGGCTGGCGTCTGGTGCAGTTGCCGGAGGTGGAAGGAGCGTTGGTAGCCTTGTCGCCGCAGGATGGCTCGATTGCCGCCCTGGTGGGTGGCTTTGATTTCTTCCGCAGCAAGTTCAACCGGGTGACCCAGGCGCTGCGGCAGCCGGGCTCGGCTTTCAAGCCGTTCGTGTACTCGGCAGCGTTGGAAAAGGGCTTCACCCCCGCGACCATCATCAACGATGCGCCGGTGGTGTTTCACGACGAAGCACTGGAAGGGACCTGGCGGCCGGAGAACTACAGCGGTCGCTTCTACGGGCCGACCCGGCTGCGTCTCGCCCTGACGCATTCCCGTAACTTGGTGTCGATTCGCGTGCTGCGCGATGTCGGGATCGCCTATGCCGTCGACTACATCACCCGCTTCGGCTTCGATGAGGCGCGACTGGCGCGCAACCTGTCGCTGTCGCTTGGTAACGCCAGCATCACGCCGCTGGAACTGGCATCCGGCTATGCGGTACTCGCTAACGGCGGCTACCGTGTGGCACCGTACGTGATTGCCCGGATTGAGGATTCGGCTGGGAACGTACTGTTTCAGGCGACGCCGCCGCGTGTCTGCGAGGCGTGTGACGACCAGACGGCGGAGGCGCCTCAGGCCGAACGCGTTATCAGCCCGCAAAATGCCTATCTGATGACCAGCATGATGCAGGACGTGGTCCAGTACGGTACGGGCCGGCGGCTGCTGGCGCTCGGACGGAGCGACTTGGCTGGCAAAACCGGCACAACCAACGAGCAGCGTGATGGCTGGTTCTCTGGTTTCAATCCGCACTTGGTGGCGACCGCTTGGGTAGGCTTCGATCAGTCGCATCCGATGGGCGCCGGCGAAACCGGCTCCCGCAACGCTTTGCCGATGTGGCTAGAGTTCATGCGGGTGGCGCTGGAAGGCGTGCCGGAGCAGCCGCTCAAGCAACCAGATGGTTTAGTCACCGTGCGCATCGACCCGGAAAGCGGCCTGACAGCACGGGCCGAGAACCCGGAGGCGGTCTTCGAGGTCTTTACTGCCGACAGCGTTCCGCCGTTGGAGCCGGCCGCCGGGGCCGGCGGTGGTGCTCCTCAATTGCCGGAGCGCTCCTTGTTCTAAACCGGACTGCCGTCGGAGCGGTGTAGCCATGTCGAAACGCCCGGCCACCACAAAAGATACGCGGATGCGGCAACTGGTAACCCAGGAGGCCGCTCGTATCATGGCTGAAGAAGGGATCAACGATTACCTGGTCGCCAAGCGCAAGGCGGCGGAGCGCCTGGGGGCGCCGGATACCCGCAACCTGCCCGGCAACCGGGAAATTCAGGATGCCTTGATCGAATACCAGCGGTTGTTCGGCGGCGAGGAGCGGCCAGCCTTGATGCAGCGACTGCGAGAGGCGGCGGTCGATGCCATGCAGTTTCTGGAACGCTTCGAGCCGCGTCTAGTCGGCTCGGTCTTGCACGGCACCGCTACCGAGCACTCGGACGTTAACCTGCACCTGTTCGCCGAGACGCCCGAGGAGGTCGTGTTCTTTTTGATGGAGCACGGCATTCCGCATGCAGTCACCGAGCGACGGTTTCGTTTCGGCCGCGAAGAGCAGGTCAGCATTCCAGTGTACCGGTTGGTCGCAGGTGACGTGGCCATCGATCTGGCAGTGTTTCCGCGCAAAGGATTACGGGAGGCGCCGCGCAGCCGCATTGATGGAGCGCCAATGGAACGCGCGGGGGTTGCCGCTGTGCAGGAACTGTTGCCGACGGCGAAGCGGTAACGGCGACATCGCCCTCTGTTGGCGTGTTCGGGAGCGAGAGCCAGCGAGGTTGAGTAAGTTCGCTCGAGCAAAAAAAAACGGCTGGCGAGAGTGCCAGCCGTTTTTTTTGCAAAGCATTCTGCGGCTCGTATCTGGAGCCTAGCGGATAGACTCCAGATCGATGGCTGCTGAGCTTCAGCTGCGCTTGTTCATTGGTACGTAATCGCGCTGCGCCGCGCCGGTGTAGATCTGCCGTGGCCGGCCGATGCGCTGCTCAGGATCGGTGCTCATTTCCATCCACTGGGCGATCCAGCCCGGGGCGCGGCCCAAGGCGAACAGCACGGTGAAGAAGGCGGTCGGGATGCCGAGCGCCCGGTAGATGATGCCGGAATAGAAGTCGACGTTCGGGTACAGCTGGCGCTCGATGAAGTACTCGTCCTGCAGGGCGATTTCCTCCAGCCGCATGGCCAGCGCGAGCTGCGGATCATTGCTCATGCCGAGCTCGTTGAGCACTTCATGGCAGGTCTTGCGGATGATGGTCGCTCGCGGATCGTAGTTCTTGTACACCCGGTGGCCGAAGCCCATCAGGCGGAACGGGTCGTCCTTGTCCTTCGCCTTGGCGATGAACTTGGGCACGTTGTCGACGGTGCCGATCTCTTCGAGCATGTTCAGCACCGCTTCGTTGGCGCCACCGTGAGCCGGTCCCCACAGAGCGGCACAGCCGGCGGCGATGGCGGCGAACGGGTTGGTCCCGGTGGAACCGGCCAGACGCACGGTCGAGGTGGAAGCATTCTGCTCGTGGTCGGCGTGCAGGATCAGCAGCTGATCCAGCGCCTTCTCGGCGATCGGGCTGATCTCGTACGGCTCGGACGGGCGCGAGAACAGCATGTTGAGGAGGTTGCCGGTATAGCTCAGCGCATTCTGGGGGTAGACGAACGGCTCGCCGGCCATGTGCTTGAAGGCGGCGGCGGCGATGGTCGGCAGTTTGGCGATGATGCGGTGGGCGCACAGCTCGCGGCTAGCGGCATCGTTGATGTCAAGGCCATCATGGTAGAAGGCCGACAGGGAGCCGACTACCGCGGTCAGCATGGCCATGGGGTGGGCGTTGTAGTGAAAGCCGTTGAAGAAGTTCTTCACACTCTCGTTCACCATGGTGTGCCTGGTGATGGAGGTGTTGAAACTCTCCAGCTGTTCGGCGGTGGGCAGCTCGCCGTAAAGCAGCAGATAGGCGACTTCGATAAAGCTGCTCTGCTCCGCCAGCTGT
>DASULL010000010.1:0-2796 GCA_036278215.1 Gammaproteobacteria bacterium
GCCCATTTCAGAGCCTCGCTCAGGCCCTCGATTCGGCCCATGTTCGGGACGCGGATCGGGAAAACCGGGGCTCGCCTTGCCGGCGAACTCGACGTTCTCGCGGCGGTAACGCTCCTGGTCGGATGGCAACTGCAGCGCATCGGGGTCGTCGTCCATGACATCCAGCGAGCCGTCACTGACGTCATCGGTCGGAGCGGCGAGATTCAGCTCCGGCTCTACCAAATCGATATCCAACTTGCCCCACTGGCTGCCCGGAATCATGTCCAGGTCGCCATTATCAAGCTGGATATCGATGTTGCCCTCGTCGCTATCCAGGCCTACCACCTGAAACCGCTGGCCGTCCCTGCGGTTGAGGTACCAGTTACCCGGGATCGGCTCTACATCGTCGTTCGCCATATCAGATTCTGCCCATACAGCTTGGCTTGTAACTACCAAAGTAGGGGCAGGCGCGGCCCGGACAAGTGGTTCCGACTCCCTCAGCTGTGGGATGCCAACCGCTGCGCGTCCTCGCTTTTGCTGTAGCCGAAAGCCGCTTCCAGAGCGTCGTCGACGTGCTGCAACCAGACGTACTGCAACTGCTCCCGCGCCGAGGCAGGAATATCATCCTTGTCACGCTGGTTGCGCGCCGGCAGCAACACGGTCTTGATGCCCGCCCGGGCGGCGGCGGTGGCTTTTTCCTTGATCCCGCCGACCGGCAGCACCTGGCCACGCAGGCTGATTTCGCCGGTCATGGCCATATCGGCCGGCATGGTCTTGCCGGTCAGCACCGACACCAGCGCCATGAACATGGCGACGCCGGCACTGGGACCATCCTTGGGGATGGCGCCGGCCGGTACGTGAATGTGGATATCACTCTTCTCGAACAGATCAGCCTCTATGCCGAGGTCCGCCGCCCGACTCTTCACCAGACTGAGCGCGGCCTGGGCACTTTCCTTCATGACATCGCCAAGTTGTCCGGTGAGGATCAGCCGGCCGCTGCCGGGCACCCGGCTGGCTTCGATGAACAGGATGTCCCCGCCAGCCGCGGTCCAGGCCAAACCAGTAACCACCCCTGGCAGGGCAGTACGCAGCGCTACCTCGTTCTCGAACCGGGCCGCGCCCAGAATTTCCTGCAGATCGCCCACATCCACCCGCTTCCGCTCGATGGTCCCCTCGGCGATCTGCACGGCGACATGACGACAGACCGCGCCGATCTGCCGCTCCAGGTTACGCACGCCGGCTTCGCGGGTGTAATCGCGGACGATGCTGTGCAAGGCGGCATCGGTGATCTCCAGTTGCCCCGGCTTGAGGCCGTTCGCTTCCTCCTGCCGGCGCAGCAGATAGCGCTTGGCGATCTCGACCTTTTCATCCTGGGTGTAGCCAGACAGCTCGATTACCTCCATGCGGTCGCGCAACGGGCCGGGGATGGTATCGAGCAGGTTGGCGGTGGTAATGAAAAACACCTTGCTCAGGTCGAACGGCACAGCTAGGTAGTTATCGCGGAAGGTGCCGTTCTGCTCCGGATCGAGCACCTCGAGAAAAGCCGACGCCGGGTCGCCGTGGAAGCCGCCAGCGCCCAGCTTGTCGATCTCGTCCAGCATCATCACCGGATTGCGAGTGCCGGCCTTGCGGATGGCCTGGATGATATTGCCCGGCAACGCGCCGATATAGGTGCGCCGATGGCCGCGGATTTCCGCCTCGTCGTGTACGCCGCCGAGGCTCACCCGGACGAACTCCAGTCCCAGCGCCCGGGCGATGGACTGGCCGAGCGAGGTCTTGCCGACGCCGGGCGGGCCGACGAAACACAGGATCGGGCTGCGGCCCTCGGGGTTGAGCTTGCGCACCGCCAGATACTCGAGAATGCGGCGCTTGATCCTGTCGAGACCGTAGTGGTCCTCGTCGAGCACGCGGCGGGCCGCGGCGATATCGATGTTTTCCGCCGACAGATTGCTCCAGGGCAGAGCGATCAGCCAATCGAGGTAGGTGCGAATGATGCCGTATTCGCCGGAAGCTTCCGGCATCCGCTCCAGCCGCCGCAGCTCCTTGTTGGCCTGCTCCTCCACTTCCGGCGGCATCTTGGCCTCACGGATGGCGGTACGTAGCTCGTCGATCTCGGCGCCGGTGCCTTCGTCTTCGCCCAGCTCCTTCTGGATCGCCTTCAACTGCTCGCGCAGCATGTACTCGCGCTGGCGCTCGTCCATGGCCTCGCGGGTGCGGCGGTTGATCTCCTGCGACAGCCGCATCACCTCGATCCGCTCGCCCAGCAGCTGCAGTACCCGATCGAGCCGCTGCTCGACCTCGAAGGTTTCCAGGATTTCCTGTTTTTCTTCCGGTTTGATGTCGATGAAGCTGGCGATCAGATCGGCCAGCGCCGACGGCGAGCGAATGCCTTCGATCGCGCCCAGCAGCTCGCCCGGCGCCTCGGGCACCAGCTGCAGCGCTTCGGCCGCGCGCTGCTTGAGGGTGCGCATGCGGGCCTCGAGCTCGGTGCTCATCACCTCCTTCTCGCCCAGCCGCTCGACCCGCGCCACCAGGAACGGATATCCCTCGAGGAATTCCAGCATCCGGAAACGGTGCTCGCCCTGGCAGATCACGTGGTGGGTGCGATCCGGCGCGGTCACGTAACGCATCACCGAAGCCACCGTGCCGATGGTATGCAGATCGCTCGGCCCCGGCATCTCGACCGCCGGGTCGCGCTGCAGCACGACGCCCAGCGGCCGGTTGCTGCGGGCCGCTTCCTGCGCTGCCGCAATGGAGGCGCCCCGTCCGAGGGTCAGCGGCAGCACGATGCCGGGAAATAAAACGATGTTACGCACC
>DASULL010000011.1:0-4755 GCA_036278215.1 Gammaproteobacteria bacterium
CGGTGCTGGCGGTACATAGTTAGGGTCGTTCGGGCCGGCGCCGGTGCAGCCTAACACCAGGCTGCGGACCCGAGCCGGCCGCTGATGGTAGAGCGCCTGGGCAACCAGGCCGCCCATGGATACGCCCAGCACGTGAGCCGAATCGACGCCGGCGGCGTCGAGCACGGTCAGCGCATCCTCTGCCATGCCCTCGATCGAGTAAGGGCCGAGCGGTTTATCGGAGCGGCCAACGCCGCGATTATCCAGGCAGATCAGCTGGTACTGTCGGGCCAGCTCCGGAATCTGCAGCCCCCACGATTGGATGGTTCCACTCAGGCCCATGATCAGCAGCAGCGGCTCGCCGCTGCCGAAGGTTTCGTACCAGATCCTGGTGGCGCCGGATTGGACGTAAGGCATGGCTACTGCCCCGGTTTCGGTTGCGAGTCCGGCGCAAAGTCGAAAGAGTCGTAGAACAGGTGCGCGGGATCCAGCCCGTGGGCGAGGAAGGCTTGCTTGGCGGCTTCGATCATTGCTGGCGGGCCGCTCATGTAGACGTCGTAATCGGCAAGTGCCGGATAATCGGCTAGCAGCGCCTCATGCACCAATCCGGTGCGGCCCTGCCAGTGATCCTCCGGCGCCGGATCCGATAACACCGGGGTATAGCGAAACTGGGAGTGCTCCTGCTGCCATTGGCGCGGCAGCTCGTTCAGGTACAGGTCGCGCTTGGCGCGCACCCCCCAGTACAGGTGCATGGGACGCTGGACATCGATCTGGAAAGCGTGCTCGAGAATGCCCTTGAGCGGAGCGAAGCCGGTGCCGCCACCCATCAGCAGGATGGGACGGGTTGACTCCTCGCGCAGATAGAACTGGCCAAACGGTCCCTCCAGCCGCAGCAGCGCACCCTCCTGCATCTCGCTGAACACATGGCGGGTGAATTGGCCGCCGGCGACCAGCCGTACATGCAGCTCCAGAAACTCGTCGTTGTGCGGAGCGCTGGCAAGCGAGAAGCCGCGGCGCTTACCGCCAGGTAGAAGGATGTCGATGTACTGGCCGGCGAAGAATGGCATGCGCAGATTGGCCGGCAGCTTCAGCAGCAGGCGGCGCACGTCGTGCGACAGCTCGGTGAGCTCGACCACCCGCGCTGGCAGTTTGCGCGGCACGATGTCGATACCGGTGCGGACTTCGCGGGCGTGGATTTCCAGATCGGAAAGCGGCGTTGCCGTGCAGAACAGGGCCTTGCCTGCGGCCGCCTCCGCCTCGCTGATTGCCGGCGGCAGCCCGGCCGGATAGCTGATCTGACCGGAGATGACCTCGCCCATGCAGGTGCCGCAGGTGCCGCCGCGGCAGCTGTAAGGAATCATGATGCCCTGACGGAGCGCCGCGTCGACGATGCTTTCGCCCTCGTTGACGGTGATCTGGTGGCCGCTGGGCTGGATGGTGACGGTATAACTCATGTTCGCTCGCTACAGCCTATCTTGATAGGCGTCATGGACACCCGCGCCGGCGGGTAGTAAGCCAAGGCGCACATTGTGCTGCTTTGCGGCAAATGAATAAACCCGAATCATTTCACACGTTCGGTAGGCAGGCATCGGCTGGCCCGTTGAGTTCGGTGCCGGTACCTAAGCACAGGTCTCCGGGTTGTCGTTGGCGGGCGGTTATTTAACGGCTTGGCACCATGAGTATTGGCCTGGCAGCGCCAGCTGTTTTTATTCAGCGTGCCTGCCGGCTTGCCGAATGGTTGCAGGCACGCCAAAGGTGGTTACTGGCTCTGGTCATCCTGCGGCAGCGACGCGATTTGTGCCCCAACATAAATGGTGTTGTGCAAGCTTTATATTAATCACCAAGCGGGGCGATTACTGGATAGAGCAAGCAGTTCGAAGAGGTTGGGTGCCGGTCGGCCCGGTAGGCGCCCTTCCTGCGGGCCGCTGTCGTTCAGGTCAGATCCTCTTCGATGCCCAGCTCCGGCCAGATCGCATCGACCCGTTGTTTCACGGCCGGATCCATGACGATGGGCTGCCCCCATTCACGGCTGGTCTCGCCCGGCCATTTATTGGTGGCATCGAAGCCGACCTTGGAGCCGAGGCCGGAGACCGGCGAGGCGAAGTCGAGGTAGTCGATCGGGGTGTTCTCCACCATCACCGTGTCCCGCGCCGGGTCCATGCGGGTGGTCATGGCCCAGATCACGTCCTTCCAATCGCGGGCGTTGACGTCGTCGTCGCAGACGATGACGAACTTGGTGTACATGAACTGCCGCAAAAAGCTCCACACCCCGAACATCACCCGCTTGGCGTGGCCCGGGTACTGCTTCTTCATGGTCACCACGGCGAGCCGGTAAGAGCAGCCCTCCGGCGGCAGGTAGAAGTCGACGATCTCCGGGAACTGCTTCTGCAGGATGGGCACGAACACTTCGTTCAGCGCTACGCCGAGCACCGCCGGTTCGTCCGGCGGGCGGCCGGTGTAGGTGCTGTGGTAGATCGGGTTGTCGCGGTGGGTGATGCGGTCGATGGTGAAGACCGGGAAGCTCTCCACTTCGTTGTAGTAGCCGGTGTGGTCGCCGAACGGGCCTTCCGGCGCCATGTCGTCCGGGTGAATGTGCCCCTCCAGCACGATCTCGGCGCTGGCCGGCACCTGCAGATCGGAGCCGATGCACTTCACCAATTCGGTTTTGGCGCCACGCAGGAGGCCGGCGAAGGCATACTCGGACAGCGTGTCCGGCACCGGCGTCACGGCGCCGAGGATGGTGGCCGGGTCGGCGCCTAGCGCCACCGCCACCGGGAACGGCTCGCCCGGATGCGCCAGTTGCCAGTCACGAAAGTCCAGCGCACCGCCTCGGTGGGAGAGCCAGCGCATGATCACGCGGTTCTTGCCGATCACCTGCTGGCGGTAAATGCCCAGGTTCTGCCGATCCTTGTGCGGACCGCGAGTCACTACCAGCGCCCAGGTGATCAGCGGCCCGGCATCGCCCGGCCAGCAGGTCTGGATCGGCAGCTTGCCCAGGTCGACCTCGTCGCCTTCCAGCACGTGCTGCTGGCAGGGCGCACGGCTCACAACCTTGGGCGCCATGTCCAGCACTTTCTTGAACACCGGCAGGGTGTTGCGCCAAGCATCGCGCAGCCCTTTGGGCGGTTCCGGCTCCTTCAGGTAGGCCAGCAGCCGGCCGATGTCGCGCAGCTCGTCGACGCTGTCGGCGCCCATGCCGAGAGCGACCCGTTGCGGCGTGCCGAACAGGTTGGCCAGCACCGGCATGTCATGCCCGGTCGGGTGCTCGAACAACAGCGCCGGGCCGCCGCTGCGCAGCACCCGGTCGCAGATCTCGGTCATCTCCAGCCGCGGGTCGACCGGATGACGGACCCGCTTGAGTTCGTGCTGTTGCTCGAGTTTGGCGATGAAGTCGCGCAGATCGTTGTAGCGCATGGTCGTACTCGCTCAGGAGCGGCGGAATTCCGCCACCACGGGGGTATGATCGGAGGGTCGCTCCCAGGTGCGTGGCGTGCGGTCGATGTAGGCCGCCGTGCAATCGGCGGCCAGCGCCGTGCTGGCCAGCACCAGATCAATCCGCAGGCCGCGGTTGCGGCGGAAATTGTTCATCCGGTAATCCCACCAGCTGAACTCTCCCGCTTCCTGCGGGAACAGCCGGTAAGTATCGACAAGGCCGAGTTCCAGCAGCTCGCGCAGTGCCGCCCGCTCCGGTTCCGAGAACAGCACCTTGCCTTCCCATTCGGCCGGGTCGTGCACGTCCTCCGGTTCCAGGGCGATGTTGAAGTCGCCCACTACGGCTGTGTGCGGATGAGAGGTAAGCTTGTCGCCCAGGAAGGTCTTCAGCTTTTCCAGCCAATCTAGTTTATAGGCGTACTTATCGGTACCGACCGCCTGGCCGTTGGGCACGTACAGATTGACGAAGCGGATGCCGCCGGTGCTCACTGCCAGCACCCGCCGCTGCGGATCGTCCAGCCCCGGCAGATCGGTGACAACGTCGCTAATCGGCGTTTTGCTGAGCACCGCCACGCCGTTATAGGTCGGCTGGCCGGAGAAAGCGACGTGATAGCCGAGCGCCTCGATTGGCTCCAACGGAAAATTGGAGTCGGTCAGTTTGGTCTCCTGCAGGCCGAGCACGTCGGGCTGGTGGGTGGTAAGCCAGTCCAGTACCTGCGGTAGCCGGACTTTGAGTGAATTGACGTTCCAAGTAGCGATTTTCATGGCTGGAGTTTAAGAGGCGGGCCGGCCGGACGCAAAGGCAGCCGTCTTTGCAATGGCTAGCTCGTTAGTAAAGAGGGTTTATGCTCACACGTTTCTGGCTTGCGGTAACACCGGCTTTATTCGTGATGCTCTGGAGCACGGGCTTTATCGGCGCCAAGTTTGGCCTGCCCTATGCCGAGCCCTTTACCTTTCTGGCGGTGCGTTTGCTGATTGCCGCCGGACTGCTGTCGTTGCTGGCCTGGTTGATGCGCGCGCCCTGGCCGCGCGAGCCGCGGCTGATCGCGCATATTACAGTGGCAGGCCTGCTGGTACATGCCGGCTATCTGGGCGGGGTGTTCTACGCTATCGCTCAGGGCATGTCCGCCGGGATGGTGTCGATTATCGTCGCCGTGCAACCGCTGCTGACCGCGGCGCTGGCTGGGCGACTGCTGGGCGAGCGCGTTCGGCCGCGGCAGTGGCTGGGGCTGGCTTTGGGGTTATCGGGGGTGCTGCTAGTGGTTTGGAGCCGGTTGAGCGATACAGGCTCGCTGCAGACGCTCTCCGCGGCTCTGGTTGCCCTGCTCGCCATCACAGCCGGCA
>DASULL010000012.1:0-2557 GCA_036278215.1 Gammaproteobacteria bacterium
CCCGAGAAGGTGGACGAGATCCTGGATAAGTTGGAGTGAGCATGGCGAACGAGGTCTGTTTCACGACCCTGCAGTTCGACCAGCCTTGGACCCTGGAGAACTACCTCAAGGTCGGCGGGTACCAGGCGTGGCGCAAGATCCTGGCGGAAAAAACTCCGCCAGAGGAGATCATCGATACCCTGAAGAAGGCGGCGTTGCGCGGTCGCGGCGGTGCCGGCTTCTCCACCGGGATGAAATGGTCCTTCATGCCGCGCTCGGCCCCGGGGCAGAAATATCTGGTCTGCAACTCCGATGAATCGGAGCCGGGCACCTGTAAGGATCGCGACATCCTGCGGTTCAACCCGCATGCACTAGTCGAAGGCATGGCAATTGCCGGCTACAGCATCGGTGCCACCGTTGGTTACAACTATCTGCGCGGCGAATTCCGCCACGAGGTGTACCAGCGGGTGGAGCAGGCGCTGCGCGAGGCCTATGAGCTCGGCCTGCTGGGCAAGAACATCCAGGGCAGCGGCATCGACTTCGATATGTACAACCATATTGGCGCCGGTGCCTATATCTGCGGCGAGGAGAGCGCGCTGCTGGAATCGCTGGAGGGCAAGAAAGGCTTTCCGCGCTTCAAGCCGCCGTTCCCGGCGCAGTTCGGCCTGTACGGCAAGCCGACCACCATCAACAACACGGAGTCGCTGGCGTCGGTGCCGTCGATCCTGAACAAGGGCGCCGACTGGTTCCTCAACCTCGGCAAGCCGAACAACGGCGGCGTCAAAGTGTTTTCGGTCTCCGGCCATGTCGCCAAGCCCGGCAACTATGAGATTTCCCTGGGAACACCGTTCCCGGATCTGCTGGAACTGGCTGGCGGCGTCTGGCAGGGGCGCAAACTCAAGGCAGTGATTCCGGGCGGTTCGTCGATGCCGGTGCTGCCGGCTGAGATCATCATGGGCTGCACCATGGACTATGACTCCCTGGCGCAGGCCGGTTCGGGGCTGGGCTCAGCCGCCGTGATCGTGATGGACGAAACCACCGACATGGTGAAGGCGCTGCTGCGGCTGTCGCGCTTCTACTACCAGGAGTCCTGCGGCCAGTGCACGCCCTGCCGCGAAGGGACCGGCTGGATGTACCGGGTTATCCGCCGAATCGCCGATGGCAAGGGCCGGCCCGAGGATATCGAATTGCTGGAGTCGGCTGCCGGCCAGATCGCCGGGCACACCATCTGCGCCTTCGGTGAAGCGGCGGCGTGGCCGGTGCAGAGCTTCCTCAAGCATTTCAGGCACGAGTTTGCGTACTACATCGAGCATAAGCGCTCGTTGATAGACGCTGCTGTCGGAGCTGTCGCATGACTGCAGACGTCAAGAATCCCGACCTGATCACGATTACCGTCGATGGCGTCGAGATGCAGGTGCCCAAGGGCGCCATGATTATCGAAGCCACCGATGCCGCCCGCATCGACGTACCGCGCTTCTGCTACCACAAGAAGCTGTCGGTGGTCGCCAGCTGCCGCATGTGCCTGGTTGAAGTGGAGCAGGGTGGCCGGCCGGCGCCCAAGCCCATGCCCGCCTGCGCCACCCCGGTGGCCGATGGCATGAAAGTGTTCACCAACTCGCCCAAGGCGCTGGCGGCGCAGAAGGGCGTGATGGAATTCCTGCTCATCAACCACCCGCTGGACTGTCCGGTCTGCGACCAGGGCGGCGAATGCGAGTTGCAGGACGTCGCGCTCGGTTATGGCCGCAGCGTGTCGCGCTTCACCGAGCGCAAGCGGATATTCGAGGACGAGGATCTGGGGCCGCTGGTCGGCACCGCCATGACCCGCTGCATCCACTGCACCCGCTGCGTGCGCTTTCTGAGCGAAATCGGCGGTCAGCGGGAGCTTGGTGCGGTCGGCCGCGGCGAACATACCCAGATCACCACCTACATCGAGCATGGCGTCCATTCGGAGCTGTCGGGCAACATCATTGACCTTTGCCCGGTCGGAGCGCTGACCGACAAGCCTTACCGCTTCTCGGCCCGCGCCTGGGAGATGCTGTCGCGGCCAACGATTGCGCCGCACGACTCGGTTGGTTCCAACATCAGCGCGCACTATCTGCGCGGCCAGATCAAGCGTGTCGTCCCCCGCGACAACGAAGAGATCAACGAGTGCTGGCTGGCCGACCGCGATCGCTTTAGCTTCCACGGCGTCTACAGCGAGGACCGCCTGACCCAGCCCATGATCAAGCGGGATGGGCAATGGCAGGAAGTCGACTGGGAAACGGCGCTCACCGCCGCCGTCGAAGGGCTGCGCCGGATTGCCAGCGAATCGCCGGAGCAGCTGGGTGTGCTGGTGTCGCCGACAGCGACCACCGAGGAGATGTATCTGCTCGGCAAGCTGGTGCGCGGGCTGGGCAGCCGCAATATCGACCACCGCCTGCGCCAGGCAGACTTCTCCGATCAGAACGAGGCGGCGCTGTATCCGTCGCTGGGGCAGAGCATCGTCGATCTGGAGCACCTCAAGGCGGCGCTGGTGATCGGTGCCGACCTGCGGGCGCAGGCGCCCATGCTGAACCACCGTCTGCGCAAGGCCAGTCTG
>DASULL010000013.1:0-3153 GCA_036278215.1 Gammaproteobacteria bacterium
GCTGCATGGCGTGGTAAAACCACAGCAGCGCTACGGCAACCCCGGCGCCGACCAGAAAAGCGGCGTGATAACCCACCACGCTTACCAGCAAGGCTGCCAGGCAAAGCTCGGCTGGCACCCCCTGCCGGCGGAGTGCGGCCACGAAGAAAGCGGTGCCGCTCATGCCGCCGCTGGGCAGCGCTTGGTCCGAGAACAGCTTGGCGATTCCCAAGGGCACCAGCGATGCCAGGGAGCTGCGCGCTCCACCCCGTTGCAGCGGACCGTACCAGACACCCGCGGCGCAGACGTAGGTTGCCGCCTGCAGGAGCAAAGCTAGTAACAGCCAGCTCGGCTTGATCGCCCGAGCCAAGCGAACGAACTGCTCCAGCTGACCGATATTAGTCACCGTCAGGATCAGGCCCGCCAGCAGCAGGATCCCGATCAACAGTGCCCGCAGTCGCCGGTGCCAGAACAGGTGTGGAGAGGCCCTTGACGTCATCGGTCCCGCGTCTCGCCGCTAGCTCACCGGCAGTTTGCCGCACCGGGCCGGCGCACTGGCTCATAGCCTATCCCGAGAGGGTGCCTTCCGACGCCTCCGGCGAGCCGTGCCTGACCGGCTCTGTGTCTGTACGGCGCAGGTCTTTAATGCGGTTTATCGGCCGACTCGCTATGCCCCAGCAGCTCAATGACTTCCTCGTCGCTCACTTGGCGGAAGTCGTCGAAAAACTGGCCGACGGCATAGAAAAAAGACGGTGCAGCGAGGCAGACCACCTCGTCCGCGGCGGCCTCGATCTTACTCAGGGTATCCGCCGGCGCCACGCCGATGGCCGCGATCAACCGCTGCGGCCGCTGTTCCCGCAGCACCCGCAACGCAGCCAGCAGGGTAGCGCCGGTGGCGCTGCCATCGTCCACCACCACCACGATCCGGCCGGTAACGTCGATCGGCTTGCGCCCTGGGGTGTAGCGCAGACGCCGCGCTTGCAACACGCTCAGCTGAGCCTGCGCCTCTTCTTGTAGGTAATCGCCCCCGGCAAAAAGCCTGTCCGCCGCTTCGCTGATCTGCAGCGTGCCGTCCTCGCTGATGGCGCCAATGGCATACTCCGGGTTGCCAGGCGCGCCCAGCTTGTGCACCAGAACAACGTCCAGTTCACCGTCGAGCGCGTCGGCGATAAGCTTCGCCATCGGGACCGCCCCACGTGGGATGCCGACCACCAGCGGATGCTGGCCCTTGAGGTGAGATAAACGTCGAGCGAGCTGTTCGGCGGCATCCAGACGATCACGGAACATGGCCATGTCCTTACCAGGCGGCTTGAATGCCCCGGCAGCCTGACGCAAGAGCCGCCCCTTGCTTGCAATCGCCCGCCAAGCCAAGCAGCGCCGGCCGAGACGGGTCTACTGAATCGGGATCTGCCGCCGCTTGGACTGCTCCACTTTCGGCAGCGTCAGCTCCAGAACGCCATCCTTGAAGCTGGCCGCTGCTTTATCGGCATCGATATATGTCGGCAGGCCGATGGTCCTGGCGAAAGAGCCGCTGCCTATCTCGCGCCGATAGTAGTCACCGCTCTCTTCTTTGGCTTCATACCGGCTACTGGCTTTGATAGTTACCGTATCGTCGGTGACGCTGATGTCGACAGCGTCTTTGTCGACACCAGGCAGCTCGGCCCGCAGAACCAACGTATTTTCCCGGTCGACTATATCTATCAGCGGCAAGCGGGCTTCTATTCCTGCCATTTCCTGCAGCAACGGAGACTCGGCGCCAGCCCGCAGCAAGCTGCGCGGCCAATATTCGTTAATGAGCCGCTCGAACTCTTCCAATGGGCGGAGCAACTGGGCTCGCCTGAATCGCTGTACCGGATGTGCCTGCCCGCTCTGGGCCATTTCCTTCCCTGCTTTCGCCATGACTACCTCTCCTGCCGCTGGTGCCTGGCAAAGACCAATGCAATCGGCCCGCCTTTCGGTATGCGGCACATGGGGGACAGAGGCCGGTGTATCAAGCGACGCAGCCATGCCCGGCTCATTGATTCAGAGACTGGCCGCCATCAACCCTGCAAGGAAGCCGAAGTGCTCCGAGGAACTGTCGATGGATGCGGCTGACAGCCTCCTGCTCACCGACCTCTACCAACTGACCATGTTGCATGCCTATCACGAGGAAGGACTGGAAGAAACGGCCAGCTTCGATTTTTTCGTGCGTCGGCTGCCGCCGCAGCGCAATTTCCTGCTGGCCGCCGGCTTGGAAACAGCACTCGCCTTCATCGAGCAAGCCCACTTCCGGCCCGAGGAACTAGCGTGGTTGGCAAGTCTCGGCCGCTTTCCGACGGATTTTCTCGATGCTCTGGCGCAATGGCGTTTCAGTGGAGACGTTTACGCCGTTCCGGAAGGAACGGTGATGTTCCCGCAGGAGCCGCTGCTGCGGGTCACGGCGCCAGTCGCCGAGGCTCAGCTGCTGGAATCCCGGCTGATCAACCTCCTGCACCTGCAGACCCTGATCGCCTCCAAGGCGGCCCGCTGCGTGTTAGCGGCGCCGGATTCCCTGCTGGTCGACTTTGGCATGCGCCGCGCTCATGGCGCTGAAGCGGCCTTACTGGCTGCCCGCGCCGCCTATCTGGCCGGCTTTGCCGGCACGGCTACCGTCCTGGCCGGCCAGCGCTTCGGCATCCCCCTCTACGGCACCATGGCGCATTCTTATATACAGGCCCATCCGGACGAAACCACCGCTTTCGCCGCCTTCGCCGCCGCCCAGCCCAACAATCTGGTTTTCCTGATCGACACCTACGACACCGAAGCCGGCGCTGCCGCCGTGGTGGCGCTGGCGACGCAACTCAGGGTCCAAGGCGTACGCACCACGGCAGTACGCCTGGACAGCGGCGACTTGGCCGTACATGCACGACGGGTGCGAGCCATCCTGGATGCGGGAGGGCTGCCGGAAGTCGGAATTTTCTGCAGCGGCAACCTGGACGAGTATGAAATAGCCGGCCTGCTGGCCGGCGGCGCCCCGATTACAGGTTTCGGTGTGGGCACACAGCTGGATGTGTCGGCCGACGCCCCCTCCCTAGACTGCGCCTACAAGCTCACCGAATACGCTGGCCACCCTCGCCGCAAGCGCTCGGAGGGCAAGCAGACTTGGCCCGGCCGCAAGCAGGTGTGGCGGCGGTATAACGATAGCGGTCAGTTCAG
>DASULL010000014.1:0-6014 GCA_036278215.1 Gammaproteobacteria bacterium
GATCCACATCCCGCCGCTGCGGGAGCGCCAGGTGGATATCCCAGCGCTGGCTCAGCACTTTGCTCAGCGCGCTTCGATCAAACTGGGCCTGCCGTTGCAGTTGCCAACGCATGAGGACATTGAACTGCTGTGCTCCTACCCGTGGCCGGGCAACGTCCGGGAGCTGGCGGCGGTCATCGAACGGGCCGCCATTCTTGGCAACGGAGCAGCCCTGGCGGTGGGGCCGGCACTGGGTGCGCCGGTGGTGGTGCAGCCGGCCGGCGGCGGAGAGGCCAGGGCTGCGGCAGCAAGCCCCCCGCTCTTGAATTTTCCAACCCTGGACGAAGCTATGATTGAGCACATCAGGACCGCTCTGCGGCGGACGCGCGGGCGTATCGAAGGCCGACAAGGCGCGGCGGTGCTGCTTGGCATCAATCCGCACACGCTGCGCTCGCGGATGCGCAAGCTGGGGTTGGATCCGCAGGAGTTCCGGCAGCTCTAGGAGGGTGGCGCAAACTTGCTGCGCTCGCCCTGCGGTCCAGCCGGCGGCTGTTACTGCGCTGCGTTTCGCTCGCGATGCTCTGCAATACCCTCTCTCAGCAGTCCGGTTCTCGGCCGTTTCCGGCCTGCGCTTTGCAGGCCGGCTGACAGCAACTAGATTGATATAACTGCCGCATCGTTCGTTGCTCGCTTCCTGGGGCGGGAGCGACCGGCAGGAGCGCATGGATGGGCTCATGACGACGCCACGGATGGCACGTGCAGCTCCCGCCTCTTGCTCCTTTGCGACGTCCATCCGCGCCGGTCGTGTCCGTTGTCCGTCTGCACCGCGTATCGACAACACCAACACCGGAGCGAGACATGAAACTACGAAACCTGCTTGTTGCCGCCGGCGCGGCGCTGGTCGTTGCCTTGGCGGCTGCCCCCACGGCCAGCGCGGACGAGCTGGCCGCATCCTCGAAAGCCGAGCAGCCACCGCCGGCGACCGGACGAGGAAAGCCGCCGGGGGCGGGCGATCAGCGCTTTCGGATCAAAGTCGGCGAAATCGGTCCAATCGCGCCAGACAACCCCCGTCAGCAGCCGTTCGGCTGTCAAACGTTCAAGACCGCCCTGGGCCAGCCGCAGATCGATAATCAGGACGGCATAGGTTATCCCGTCACCGATCCAGGCGGGCCGGCTCCGGCCAGTCACGCCAATCTCGACCCCGCTGCGATTCTTGGCTATAGCGCCGACTGCGGCGCCCCCATGCTGATCCAGTACTGGTATCGCTCCACTGCCGGTGGCAGGCTCAAGCCGCTGACTGATGTCCGCAAGCTGCCGGCCGATCTGGCGACCCTCGAGCTCGGCGGCGAGACGGTCAACTATATCGTTCGCCAGGAGCTCGGCACGATCAATCGCTTCGTCTACTCGATCTTTCTGCTGGAGCCGAAGCCCAAACAAAATCCGAATGCGCAACCGGATCTGTCCGCCTGGAACGGCAAGCTGGTTTATCACTTCGGCGGCGGCGTCGGCGTCGGTTATTCCCAGTCGAACGGTTTCAACATCAGCTATGTCGATCGGCCGGACGGGCGCGGCGTGAACCTGCCGCTGCTGGAGCGGGGCTACGCGGTGGCGAGCTCGACCGGCACGGGCACCAATACGACCTATAACCTGCTGCTCGGCGGGCAGACCGCCACCATGGTCAAGCGCCAATTCGTGGCCGCCTACGGCAAGCCGAAGTACACCTTCGGCGTCGGTGAATCGGGCGGCGCCATCCAGCAGCTGATCTACGAGCAGAACGTTCCCGACCTGCTCGACGGCCTCATGCCGATCGAGAACTACGGCGACATGATCACGCAGATCAATCCGGTCGGCGACTGCGAGCTGCTGGAGTTCTACTTCGACGTGGTCGACGCCAGGGTCAATGGCACGGGCCGGGTCGACCCGAAGTGGACCGACTGGGAGAACCGCCAACTGATTGAAGGGCTCAATGCCATCAACGGCGCCCCCACCGACTGGAACGACGGCAGCGGCCGGCCGCTGGGCTCCTCCGCTCAGCCTGGCACGACCGAGTGCATCGAGGGCTGGCGCGGGCTCACACCATTGGCGCTGAACCCGAAGTTCGTTGCCGGCGATACGTATGACCTGCTGCGCCAGACCCAGCCGGACGTGTTCGCCAGGACCCGCTTCAGCTACTACGAAGACCTCAAGGATATCTTCGGTATCGATCCGGCTACCGGCTACGCCCGTACCACTTTCGATAACGTCGGCGTGCAATACGGCTTGAAGGCGCTCACCAGCGGCGGCATCAGCGTCGATGAGTTCCTGCTGCTGAACGCCCATATCGGCGGCTGGAAGCGGCCGTCCGCCATGGTGGAGGAGGGCTTTCCGTTCGGCCCGCTCGATCCGAGCCGGCCGAATAACAACATCGACCCGTGGAGTGCGCGACAGGCTACCGCGATTGAGCATCTGGTTCCTGGCGCCGTCGCTCCCCGCAGCGAGGGTGACCTCGAAGCCATGCGCGCAGCCTATCAGGCTGGCTTGGTATTCCGCGGCGATATCGACGCCCCGATGATTCTGCTGGACGCCTATCGCGAGCCGGAACTCGACATGCACCACTCGCATGAGAAGTTCGAGATCCGCCAGCGCCTGCTTGAGCATGACGGCGACGCCAGTAATCTCGTGCTCTGGGCCATCGACGGCGCACCGAGCCAAGCGATTGCCGGTCTGGTACTGGAAGGCTTCGAGTTGCTGGAGAGCTGGCTCGATAGCGGCAAAAAGCCGGTGCGCGCCGCCGATGCCTGTTTCCGCAGGGATGGCACTGAGATCGCCCGCGGCACCCATGTCTGGGACGGGATTTTGACCGCTGACCCCAGCGACGATGGTAGCGCCTGCGTCGCCGCCTTCCCGATCTACGACAGTTCCCGCACCGTCGCCGGCGAAGGCTTGCGAGGCGATACCTTCAAGTGCCACACCAAGCCGGTGCAGACCGCATTAACCGATGGAACCTATGGCGGCGTGACCTTTACCGATCCACAGAAGGCGCGTCTCATTGAGATCTTCGGTACCACCGGCGTTTGCGACTACAGCCTGGGTGATGCCGGCCGACCTTCCCGGCTTTAGCAGGCCGCCGCCGCCCGTCCGGCGCGGGCGGCGGTTCACGCGGCTCGATGTTTCGTTCCGGAAACGTTCCGGCCGCCCCGGGAAAACAGCATGGTGCCGTCGTTTACCGCGCCGAACTTCATATCCAGCAGATCCAGCAGGTAATTCTGGCGCATCCGCCATGGCCGTTTCGGGCCCTGTTTTGGCAGTGCCCCAACGCTGCGCTGGACGTAGCCGGAGGTGAGGTCGAGCAGCGGCTCCTCGGCAATCGACGGATCGTCGTTATGTGGGACGCACTGCCGGTAGCCATGCCGCGTCATATAGTTCAACAGCCGGCAGACGTACATCGAGCTGATCTCAGCCCGCAGCGTCCATGAGGCATTGGTGTAGCCTGTGCAAATGGCGAGGTTCGGGATGCCGCTCAGCATCAAGCCCTTGTAGCTGAGGGTTCGCCCTGGATCGATTCTGTCGCCATCGACTTCGACAGCGATCCCGCCGCCCGGCAATAACTGCAGTCCGGTCGCAGTAACGACGATGTCCGCCTCCAGCTCCTTGCCGGATTTGAGCCGGATGCCGTGTGCGGTGAAAGTCTCGATCTGGTCGGTGACGATGGCGGCGCGGCCGGTTCTGATCGCCTTGAACAGATCCGCGCCCGGCACCAGGCACAGCCGCTGATCCCAAGGCTGGTAGCGCGGGTTGAAATCGGTATCGACCGGGTAGCCGGGCGGCAGCGCCCGCATGACGCCGCGGCGGATCAGCGACCGGGCGGCTTTGGGCGCGCGCCGGCAGAGCTGGTAGAAGGCGCTGCTCAGCAGCACGTTCTTCCAGCGGACAGCACGATACGCCAGCCGTTCGGGCAGCGCCCGGCGCAAGGCGGCGGCGATCCGGTCGGTGGTGGGTAGAGAGACTACGTAGCTCGGCGAGCGCTGCAGCATGGTTACCTGGGCAGCGGTAGCGGCCATCGCCGGCACCAAGGTGACCGCAGTCGCGCCGCTGCCGATGACGACTACCCGCTTGCCACTGTAATCGAGATCTTCCGGCCACTGCTGTGGATGCAGCAGGGTGCCTTGGAAAGTTTCGCTGCCCGGGAAATGCGGCAGATAGCCGCCTTCATAGCTGTAGTAGCCGCTGCAGAGATAAAGGAAGTCGCAGGTGTAGCGGACAGTCTCGGTGCCCCCGCCGGTTTCCACGACCACGGTCCAGCGGGTGTCCGCTGACGACCAGGCGGCGCTCCGTACTCGTTGGTTGCAGCGGATTTTTCGGTCGATGCCGAACTCGCGGGCGGTAGCGCGCAGGTACTCGAGGATGGAAGCGCCGTCGGCGATCGATTGTGCCCCGGTCCAGGGCCGGAAGGAGAAGCCCAGGGTGAACATGTCGGAGTCCGAGCGAATGCCGGGGTAGCGAAACAGGTCCCAGGTGCCGCCGATTGCGGCGCGGCCTTCCAGGATGGCATAGCGCTTCTCCGGACAGCGGACCTGCAGGTGATAGCCGGCGGCGATGCCGGAGATGCCGGCGCCGACAATCAGAACGTCGAAATGCTCGCTAGGCATGCCCGTCTCCTTCCTCTTATCGCGTTATTGCGCCTATGCAAGAGCTTAGCGCTTCGTATGACATCCGGCAGGCTAAGAGAGTGCCGATCCGATCACTCCAGCCGCCTCAGCCTTAGCCTCCTGGCGTTTGGATGCGGCAGGCCCAACATGTAATCCATTCGGGGCGGGGAGTGGACGGATCCAAGACCGAGCAATGACTCGCCAAGGCAACCACGAATTCTGGAAGAGCCTGGGTCGTGCCTTTGGCGGCGCGCTGATTTTCGCCTTTCCCTTGATGATGACCATGGAGATGTGGTGGCTAGGGTTTTATCTTGACCGCTTCAAGATCGCGCTGTTTGTCGCGGTGCTGCTGCCGACTCTGGTCGGGCTGTCTTATTACTCCGGCTTTCGCCAGACCTTCGACCTGAAAGAAGATGCCATCGACGCTCTGGTTGCCTTCGCCGTCGGCATGGCCATGTCGGCGCTCTTTCTGACCCTGTTCGGCGTGCTGCGGCCCGGCATGTCGCTGGACACCGTGCTGGGCAAGGTCATCCTGCTTACCGTGCCGGCCAGCATGGGCGCCATCCTGGCAAGCAAGCAGCTGGGGCAGAAGGACGAGAACGAGCAAGAGTTGCAGGAGGCGGGTTATCTGGGCGAGCTGTTCATCATGGCCGCCGGTGCCTTGTTGCTCGCTTTCAACGTCGCTCCCACCGAGGAGATGATCCTGATCGCCTACCAGATGACGGCTTGGCATGCGCTTGCTCTGGCGATAGTCACCCTGCTGATCATGCATGCCATCGTCTATACCGTCGGCTTCAGAGGCCAGGAGCAGGGCCCGGAGGGTGCGACCTTCTGGCGACTGTTCAATCATTTCACCGTGGTTGGCTATGCCATAGGGCTGCTGGTCAGTCTGTATGTGCTCTGGACCTTCGGCCATCTGAAAGGTAACGGCTTCAACATGATCGTCATGACCACGATGGTGCTCTCCTTCCCCGCCGGGGTAGGGGCGGCGGTATCGAGACTGGTCATATAACGATGGCTGAGCGCGGCGACCAGCGAAGCAAGCCCGGCCGCTCCAGGCAACAGGCCGCGCCGCCGGTCTGGGAACGAGTGTTGGCTTTCATCGGTCTGCTGCTGGTGCTGGCGTCACTTGGATACCTGCTCTACCAGGGCGTCTGGGGCGACCGCTCGCCGCCCGATATCGTCATCATGCAGGAAACGATCACTGGCAGCGGCAAGGACTATCTTGTGCAGTTCAGGGTACGCAATCTCGGTGGTGAGACGGCCGCCGAGGTCAAGATTACCGGCACGCTCAGCCGCAACGGCCAGGGAGTCGAGAAGAGCGAGGTGACGGTCGATTATGTCGCCGCAGGTTCCGAGCGACGCGGTGGGCTGTTCTTCAGCAACGATCCGCGAGACGGTCAGCTC
>DASULL010000015.1:0-3346 GCA_036278215.1 Gammaproteobacteria bacterium
CGCCAATCAGCAGCGTTCGCCGCTCGCGCGCTTCCAGCCCGGCCCACCATTGCCGCGGACTCATGATGAGGCCTCCAGTCGCAGCTTGCCCTGGGCGCGGTCGCCTTCGGCGCGGGCCGAGATGACCTCGACACCGAGCCCGGGCTCGGCGCTTAGACGCTGTTTGAGCTGATCGATGCCCTGCAGGTTGCCGGCCGAGACTTCGAGGTCGAGGCCGTTGTTGCGATAGGTCAGGGCGACGATCTGCAGGTCCGGGTCTGCCGCCAGTAGCGGCCCGGCAGTCTGCAGCAGTCGTAGAAAACCGCTGTCGCTACCGCCGCGGCGCAGTGCCGCCAGCCGGGTTTCCATCTGCTGGCGCGGATTGTATCGGTTTAACTGGCCGCCATCCGGAAACGCCTGTCGATAAGTCTGCGCCATTGCCGCATCCACCGCTGCCAGCTCACGCGAGAGTTGCCACTGCTGCAGCAGGGCGCTGCCGGTGTCCGCCAGTACCCAGGCGCCGAGTAGGATGGCGGCGACCCGCCAGCGCTGCCACGGCACCGACCAGCCACGGCGGCGGGCGTAAGGCCCGCTGCGCAAGCCGATGAGCTGCCGGTCACGGATGTTTGCGGCCAGCAAGGAGATGGTATCGCCAAGTTCGCGCTGCTCTATCGGCAGGCTGGCCGCCCCCAGCTCCGGCACGCTGGTGTTGCTGTAGGCGATCAACTTCAGTGGCGGGTCGTTCTCCGCCTCGGCCAGTGCGGCCGGCAGCAGTACCGGTAAATTGTCGATGTCGCCGCCGAAGCCGCTCTGCGGTCCGGTGCGCAACAGGAAGTCGCTGCCCTCCAGCAGCAAGGTCCAGGCGCCCGGCTCGTAGGGCACGGCAAGCAGTTCCGGATAGAGCTGTTCTACTTCCAGGCCGGCGTCGGCAAAGGCGTTCAGCCACTGCTCCATTTGCGCTTTCGCCACTACCGCAACGGCCAACTGGCCCTGACCGCTACGCTGGCCCAGACAGAAGTGCAGATCGTCGATGTCCTCGGCCAACTGGTCTTCCAGTGCGTATGGCACCGCCCGGATGGCGCGCTGCCGGCTGAGCGGCGGTATCTGGACATGGAATAGCGCCACATCGGCCGTCGGCGCGAGCACGATCGCCGGGCGCCGCAAGAGAGCGGCATCGGCTAGCGAGCCTGCCCCAATCGGGCCGTCGGCCCGGCCATCCGCACCGAGCGGCAGCCATTGCGCCTTGTCGAACGATTCGCCACTCAGGCGAAGAATAAGCCGTTGGGCCATAGGGTTATGTTCTCTAATCCTTGAGTCGTGTCATTCTGGCTGAATCTGCGTAAACCGGCCAGCTAGCGGCCTACAATGTGCCGCGGGCGCGCCACAGGACCCGCAGGCCGTCGGTGCTGCGGCTGATCAGGCTCTGCAGTTGGTTGCGCGCCGGGCCGAGGCTGACATCGCCATAGAAAGCGAAATACTGGCTGCTCACGCCAAGGCCGCTGCTCTGAAAATCCGCCGGCGACAGCTCCGCCGCTTGCAGGAACAGTTCGACCGATTCCCAGGCCTTCTCCTGGCGCAGTTGCTCTAGGCGTTCCGCCAGACTGTCATTGATGCGCCGATCCAGTGAGCGCAACACCTCACGGGTGGCCGTATTGAGGTTGATGCTGGTGGCGCTTTCCGGCAGGGCAGTGACGTGTGGTAGCAGCAGATTGACCAGTTCGGGCGTATAGCCTTTTACCAGCAGCAGCTCGGTTGGGCTGGCCAGCAGTTGGTTGGCAGTGCGGCGTGGATTTTCCAGCGACATGTAGTAACTGTCTTCCGCTCCTAGTGGCCGTGCCTGGACGTCCGGATCCAGCCAGTCGGCCAGGGAATCGATCAGTTCCTGCGGATTGACACTGAGTTCGTGCTGCTGGGCCAGATTCTCCAACAGCAGCCGAAAGCGTTTGTAATGAAGGTCGTTGGCCGCCTGCTGTGGGTCGACCGGCACATTCACCAAGTTATTCAGGTTGAAGCGGCCCTGCAGGTCTTCCAGCCGCATGTTCAGGGTTGCGCCTTCGAATGGTGGCAGCATGATCGGCTGAGCCCAGTTGTCTTGCGGGCCATCGAGCTGGTTGTCATCTTCCAGATCGGTCCGCAGGATATCCAAGGCCCACGCTTCCGCAGCCAACGCCAGGTCATAGGCCTGATCGCGGGCGATCAGATTCTGGGTGCGGCGGATGTCCAATCGCTCGCGCGCGGCTATTTCCACCGCCAGCACGGTGGCGATGGCGACCACCAGCAGTGCGGTGATGAGGGCAATGCCGCGTTGGCGCTGTGGGGGTGGGCGGCGGTTCATGGTCAGTAAGGCAACACCAGGATCCGGTTGATGACGCCGAAATCCGGCAACTCCAGCACGACATCTACCGCGTGCGGCAATTCAGCGTCGGGTGAAGTCGAGTTCGGCGGCGGCCATTGTTCGACCCAGCGTTTATCCGCGCCGAGGAAGCGGAAACTGAGCGAACTGACGTTTTCCAGCAGCGGCAGCTCTTCGATTGCCGGGTCGGGGGTCTGATCCAGCGCCAGCCAGCGGCTGCGGATCAGGGTGCCGTCCTTCAGCCCGTAACCCAGCCGCTCCAGGCTGCCGCGCTCCAGCCCCAGCGGATTGCTGCGACCGCCGCGGGTGAAGACGATGCCGTCGAGCACTTGCTGAAAGGCGTTTTTCGGATCGGTATCGCCCATTTGATCGCGGATCGCGCGAGGCACTGCCTGTTCCAGGTCCTGCCGGAGGAAATTCAGGGCCTTCTGCAACTCGATCAGCCGGTCGGCGCGAAGGTTGGTCTGCTCACGGCTATCGACGCTGGAGCGCAGCCCGGTAAAGACGATCACCGAGATCAGCGCGAAAATCGACAGCGCGACCAGCAACTCGAGCAGGGTGAAGCCTTGCTGATGCGGATTGGCGCGGCGCATCAGCTGGTGCCCTCGCCACCGCTAGGTGGAGGCGCGCCGCCGTCGGCCGGCGGTCGGCGGACTTCGGGATTGAGCAAAAAGCCGTTGAGGGTGCTGATCGGATTGGCGCCCTCCTGCTCGGACACCCGGATCACTACCCGCCGCAGTTGGCGGGCAGGCGTGGTCAGTGCTTCCACCTCCCAGTACCAGGTGCGACCGGCAAAGTCGGTCTTACCGGTCTGCCGGCCTTCACGCCACTCGTCCATGGCCTGCATCTCGGCGAGTTTATTCTCCGCCACCCAGTGCGCCAGGGTGCGGTCGCGCAAATAGCTGACGTTGACCCCACTCTCTATGGTTTTGTCGATGACCGCAGCCAAGGCGATGGCGAGCACTGCCAGCGCAACCATCACCTCCAGCAGGGTAAAGCCCCGGGAGGAACGGG
>DASULL010000016.1:0-5913 GCA_036278215.1 Gammaproteobacteria bacterium
GTTCCCCCTCGATCAGCCCCAACAGGTGCTCCAGCCGCTCACGGACATTCTCGATCTCGAGGATGCGCTGTTTTTCCTCGACCTTGAGCGCCATGTGCGCAGCAATGGTGTCCGCCAACCGGCCAGGCTCGTCGATACCGGCCAACGATGACAGGATTTCGGGCGGAACTTTCTTGTTCAGCTTGACGTACTGGTCGAACAGGCCCATCACTGAGCGGCTGAGAACTTCCGCCTCGCGCTCTTCCGTCGGACCTTTTTCCTCACCCGGCATGATCCGTGCCGAGAAGAAGCCGCGCTCCTGGTTCAAATCGACCACGCGCGCGCGCTGCACACCCTCGACCAGCACCTTCACTGTGCCGTCCGGCAGCTTCAGCATCTGCAGGATGGTCGAGATCGTGCCGACCGTGTAGAGGTCCTCGGCAGCTGGATCATCGAGCTCCGCGCTGGTCTGCGCCACCAGCAGGATGCGCTTGTCCTCCTCCATGGCCGCCTCCAGCGCCATGATGGATTTCTCACGTCCCACGAACAACGGAATGACCATGTGCGGGTAGACGACCACGTCACGCAGCGGCAGCGCCGGCATCGCAACGACGGGGCGGCTAGTTACTTCAGATGGCTGATCTTTACGCTCCACTATGGAGTTCCTCGCAATGAATGCTTGGCAGCCGCCTGCTACGGCGCAACCCGCTCAACATGCGGCTGCAATCCGCGCCCTTCAATCATGACTAAAGGGCTAACGATACTGAACCAATGGTATCAGGAGCCGTCGGCGGGAAGCACGGTAAAAGCGGCGGTCGCCCGATGCGCCCGCCGCTCACTGGGCAGCCGCTTAATCAGATGCCGCTTTAGGCTGCTCGGCGTTGCCGTAGATGACGTACGGTTTCGCTTCGCCGCGGATTACCGCATCGTCGACAACCACCTTGTCGACGTTGTGCATCGACGGCAGCTCATACATCGTGTCAAGCAGCACCTGCTCAAGGATGGTACGCAGACCCCGCGCCCCGGTCTTACGCTCCAGCGCCTTGCGGGCGACAGCTCGCAGAGCGTCGGCACGGAATTCCAACTCGACGCCTTCCATGTCAAACAGTTTCTGATACTGCTTGGTTACCGCGTTCTTCGGCTCAGCCAGAATCTGCACCAGCGCATCTTCATCCAGCTCATGCAGCGTGGCGACCACCGGTAGGCGGCCGACGAACTCGGGGATCAAGCCATACTTGATCAAATCCTCCGGCTCGACCGCCATCAGGGTTTCGCTGATGCTCTTCTGCTGCGCCTGGCTCTTCACCTCGGCCGCGAAGCCGATTCCGCCCCGCTCGGAACGGGCTTGGATCACCTTGTCGAGCCCGGCAAACGCACCGCCGCAGATGAACAGGATGTTGTGCGTCTGCACCTGCAGAAATTCCTGCTGCGGATGCTTACGCCCACCCTGGGGCGGCACCGACGCCGTCGTACCTTCGATCAGCTTCAGCAGCGCCTGCTGTACGCCTTCGCCAGAGACATCGCGGGTGATGGAAGGGTTGTCGGCTTTACGCGAGATCTTGTCGATCTCGTCGATGTAGACGATCCCGGTCTGCGCTTTCTCGACGTCGTAATCGCACTTCTGCAGCAGCTTCTGGATGATGTTTTCCACATCCTCGCCAACGTACCCCGCTTCGGTCAGCGTGGTGGCGTCGGCGATGGTGAACGGCACGTCCAGCAGACGCGCCAGGGTTTCCGCCAGCAGCGTCTTACCCGAACCGGTCGGGCCGATCATCAGGATATTGCTCTTGGTGAGCTCTACCTGGTCCTTGTCGTGCCCCTGGCTTGCATCCAACCGCTTGTAGTGGTTGTACACCGCCACCGCCAGCACTTTCTTGGCGTGATCCTGGCCGATCACGTATTCATCCAGCGCTGCCTTGATCTCATGGGGTTTCGGCAGTTTGGAGCCGGTCGATGCAGTTTTCTCCTGCATCTCTTCGCGAATGATGTCGTTGCAGAGTTCGACACACTCATCGCAGACGAACACCGACGGACCGGCAATCAGCTTCCGCACCTCATGCTGACTTTTGCCGCAAAAGGAGCAGTAGAGCAGCTTGCCGCCGTCATCTCTGCCTTTGTCTCTGTCGGTCATGACCTGCCCTCGACTAGGGGAGTAAAGACTGATGCACACCATGCCCATACTGGGAGTAGGTGTGCAAGCAACGGATCCTCGCGGGTCCTTCTGCCGGGCGCGGAAACCGCTTGGGTTTCCGGCCTTTCCGGGGCTCCTCAGGAGGAGGAATAAGACTGGATGATACCCATTTAAAGGCTTGGAAAGCGCACGGCAGGAAAGGTTCCCCTTACTTCGTCGGCGCTACCGCCAGCGAGGAACGGTCCTTCAGCACCGCATCTACCAAGCCGTATTCCCGCGCCGCCTCAGGGCCGAGGAAGTAATCGCGCTCAGTATCGCGCTCGATTACTTCCAGCGGCTGACCGGTATGTTCAGCCATCAGCCTGTTGAGGCGCTCCCGCATGGAGAGGATCTCGCGAGCGTGGATATCGACGTCGGTTGCCTGCCCCTGGAAGCCACCGAGCGGCTGATGAATCATCATCCGCGAGTTCGGCAGCGCGTAGCGCTTGCCCTTGGCGCCGCCCGCCAGCAGGAAAGCACCCATGCTGGCAGCCTGACCAATGCACATGGTACTGACGTCGCACTTGACGAATTGCATGGTGTCATAGATCGCCAGGCCCGCCGTCACTACCCCACCAGGCGAGTTGATATACAGGTGGATGTCCTTATCCGGGTTCTCGGATTCGAGAAACAGCAGCTGGGCGATGATCAGGTTGGCCATGTAGTCTTCAACCTGGCCAACCAGGAAGATGACGCGCTCCTTGAGCAGACGCGAGTAGATGTCGAACGCCCGCTCACCGCGCGCTGTCTGCTCGACCACCATTGGCACCAGGCCACCGGCGGCATACACCTGATTCAGTTCCCGCTTGATATCCATATGGCTACTCCTGGCCTTCCTTCTCGTCAGCTGCATCGCCGCCCATCAGTGCCTTGAAGGTGGTCTCCTGGTTTTCGAGCTTAGCCCGCTCGACCACCCAATCCACAACTTGGTCTTCCAGCACCGCTACCTCAACCCCTTCCATCAGCTTCCGGTTCTGCGCGTAGAAACGCAGTACCTGCTGCGGCTGATCGTAACCCGAGGCGATCTCCTCCAGCATCTGCCGCAGCCTGGCCTGATCGAGCTTGATGTCATTCTGGCGAATGATCTCGTTGATCAGCAGCCCCAGCGTGACCCGACGACGCGCTTCCTCTTCAAAGCCTGCTGCCGGCAGATCCGGCTCGCCTTCGATGCCGGCCTGCTGCAGGCGGGCTTTCGCCTGATTGCGCAGATGTTCGATCTCGCTGTCGACCATCACCTGCGGCAGCTCGAGCTGATTGGCCTCAGCCAGCTTATCCATCACCTGGGTCTTCAAGCGCGCCCGGACAGCCTGATCGCGCTGGCGCTCCAGGCTCTCGCGAACCCGCTCACGCAGCGCAGCAGCGCCGCCTTCCTTGATACCGACCTGCGCGGCGAACTCATCGTCCACCTCCGGCAGCTCCGGTGCCAACACCGATTTAACAGTAGTGTGGAAGACCGCGGTCTTCTCCGCCACGTTGGTATCAGGGAAGTTCGCGGGGAAGGTGTATTCGATGTCTTTGACGTCACCGGCAGAGACGCCCTTGAGCGCGTCCTCGAACTCCGGCGGCATCTGGCCGGAGCCGATTAGCACGGAGACGTCCTCGCCCTCGTTGCCGGCGAAGTCGTTACCGTCGATCTTGCCGACAAAATCAACCAGCACCTGATCGCCCGACTCCGCTGCCCGCTCAACCGGCTTGTACTCGGCCTGCTGCTTGCGCAGATTCTCGATCACTTGGTCGATATCGGCGTCGGTGACTTCTGCCGTCGGCTGCTGCAGCGCCATACCGTCGACGCCCTGCACCTGGATCTCGGGAATCACCTCGAAGGTGGCGACATATTCGATGTCTTTCCCCTCTTCCAGCTGGGTCGGCTCGATCTGCGGAACGCCGGCCGGTCGCAGGCTTTCCTTGGAAACCGCTTCGCTGTAGGTCTGCTGCAGCACTTCTTCCAGCACTTCGCCGCGGATCTGCTCGCCATAGCGCTGGCGCAGAACCTTGAACGGCACCTTGCCCGGGCGAAAGCCGTCGAGCTTGACCCGACCACTAAGCGAGCGCAGCCGCGACTCAACTTCCTTGTCAACGCGCTCGGCCGGTACTTGGACCGTCATCCGACGCTGCAAACCCTGGGTCGTTTCAACCGAAACTTGCATTAGCAGACCTCGACAACATGTAAAGGACAAGAAGCCCCGCCCAAGGTTCCGGTGCGGAGCTCCTGCTGAGATTTGGTGCGAAAGGAGAGACTCGAACTCTCACGGGTTGCCCCACTGGAACCTAAATCCAGCGCGTCTACCAGTTCCGCCACTTTCGCGAAAACAAGCTAGGCATTATACAGACACGCCGCCGGTTGCGAACACCGGCAGGGTAAATGAACAGCAAACGAAAACGGCTTGCAGTTTCCTGCAAGCCGTTTGATTTGGTGGGCCGTCAGGGACTCGAACCCCGAACCAATTGATTAAGAGTCAACTGCTCTACCATTGAGCTAACGGCCCGAAAACTGGGGCGAGCGACGGGACTCGAACCCGCGACAACCGGTACCACAAACCGGGGCTCTACCAACTGAGCTACGCTCGCCACTGAACCTGCAATCCTATACCAGAATCGCTCCTACCGGAAGATGGCGCGCCCGGCAGGACTCGAACCTGCAACCACCGGCTTAGAAGGCCGATGCTCTATCCGATTGAGCTACGGGCGCCCGGTTGCCAGCGTACCTCCGCCCGTGGCGAGGCTTCGGATTCGAACCCAGCCGCACCTGGCGCTCCTACCTGGCTCCGACTCGCCCGCCGAAGCCAGACATATTTGGTCGGGGTGGAGGGATTTGAACCCCCGACTTCCTGCTCCCAAAGCAGGAGCGCTACCAGACTGCGCCACACCCCGTGAAGCTGGGAAGACCACTTCTCCGCCAAGCACGGAGGGCCGGAATCATACCGAGCTCTGTCGACGCCGTCAACGCACCTTGGCTTGTTGCCATACAGTCCGCATGCGACAATCCGCAGCCATTCTTCTCCGCCCCGCCTCCGGCGCACAACAGGGAGCCCACATGCCGGCCCAAATACTTGATGGCAAGGCGATCGCCGCCGAACTTCGTAACGACATCCGCAAGCAGATCGATGAGCGCCGGCAGCGCGGCCACCATATACCTGGGCTTGCCGTGGTATTGGTCGGGGCCGATCCCGCTTCCCAGATCTATGTTCGCAACAAGCGCCGCGCCTGCGAAGAAACGGGCATAGAGTCGTTCGCTTACGACCTGCCCGCCAGCACCTCGGAAGAGGAGCTGCTGGCCCTGGTGGACCGGCTCAACAGCGATCCCCGGGTCGATGGCATCCTGGTGCAGCTGCCGCTGCCGCAGCACATCAGCCCACAGCGCGTGATCGAGCGCATTGACCCACGCAAGGACGTAGACGGCTTCCATCCGGCCAACATGGGCGCGCTGGCGCTGCGCCTGCCGGGCCTGCGTCCCTGCACGCCGCATGGCGTGATGACCATGCTGGAGAAAACCGGCATTGAGCTGGCGGGACTGGATGCGGTAGTGGTCGGCCAATCCAATATTGTCGGCCGACCGATGGCGCTCGAGCTTTTGAATGCACGCTGCACCGTTACCATCTGCCATACCAAAACCCGTGATCTGCAAGCCAAGATCGGCGCGGCCGACGTGCTGGTGGTGGGTGTGGGCCGGCCTGAAGTGATTGCCGGCAGCTGGGTCAAGCCGGGCGCGATAGTGATCGATGTCGGCATCAATCGCTTGGCTGACGGTCGTCTGGTTGGGGATG
>DASULL010000017.1:0-5157 GCA_036278215.1 Gammaproteobacteria bacterium
ATCCGGCTCCAGCGGGACCTATTCTGCGTCCGGTTGTTTGTCCGGCTGCGCCTGCTGGAACGCTTCCAACTCCAGGCAGCGCTGATGGATGGCCCAGACGGTAGGGTAGCGGCTGACATCGAAGCCGAAGCGCTCGGCGTGGAAAACCTGGGGCACCAGGCAGACGTCGGCCAGGGTGGGGCTGTCGCCGTGGCAGAAGCGGCCGGTACGGCTGTCGCCGGCCAGCAATCCTTCCAGGCTCTCGAAGCCAGCGGCCTGCCAAGTATGTACCCAGCGGTTCACCCCGGCTTCGTCCTGCCCAAGCTCTTTCTGCAGATACTGGAGCACGCGCAGGTTGTTCAGCGGGTGCATGTCGCAGGCTACCACCTGGGCCAGCGCTCGCACGCGGGCGCGCCCGAGCGGCTCTTTAGGCAGCAGCGCCGGTTCGGGTCGGATGTCATCCAGATATTCCATGATGGCAAGCGACTGGATGACCGGATGGCCGTCATCGACCAGCGTCGGCACCAGCTGCTGCGGGTTCAGCCGCGCGTAGGCCTCGGCCCGGTGTTCGCCGCCGTTGCGGCGCAGGTGCACGCCGACGTGGCGGTACTCCAACCCCTTGAGGTTCAGGGCGATGCGGACTCGGAAGGATGCGCCGCTGCGGAAGAATTCATGCAGTTCAAGCATATTGGCCTCGTTATGAAGGCACCGGAGCGTATCGTGCCGGTACCGGCGCTTGCGAGAGACGGTAGAACAGGCTTCCGTCGATTTTTATACACCAAGGTGCTGACGCACGATTGCCGGATCGGCCCGCAGCTGTTCCGAGCTGCCGGTCCAGACCATTCGGCCTTTTTCCAGCACGTAATGCCGGTCGGCTAATGTCAGTAGTGCACCGATGTTCTTGTCCACCACGATCATGGACAGTCCCTCGGCGCGCAGCTCCCGCAGCGCTGTCCAGATTTCCTCCCGTACCAGCGGAGCGAGGCCTTCGGTAGCCTCGTCCAGCACCAGCAGGGAAGGATTGGTCATCAGCGCCCGACCGATCGCCAGCATCTGCTGCTCGCCGCCGGAGAGCTGGGAACCCAGATTGCCCCGCCGCTCGCGCAGGCGCGGGAAGAAGCCGTAAACCCGCTCCAGATCCCAGCCCCTGGTGCCGCCGGCGCGAGCGGTGGCGATGAGGTTCTCCTCCACCGACAGGTTGGGGAAGACCTGCCGCCCTTCCGGCACCAGCCCCAGACCCTGGCGGGCGATGCGGTGCGCCGGCAGGCCGTCGAGGCGGCTGCCGCGGTACTGGATGGAACCGCCGCGGACCGGCAGCAGACCGAACAGGCACTTGATGGTGGTGGAGCGGCCCATGCCGTTGCGGCCCAGCAGCGTCACCACCTCGCCGGGCTCGACCGTGAAGGAGATATCAAACAGGGCCTGGGCGGCGCCGTAGGCGGCCTGCAGGCCCTGGACGGACAATCCCGCGCTCATGCTCAGAACTCCTCCTCGCCCAGATAGGTGCTGCGCACCTCGGGGTTGTTGCGGATCTCCTCCGGCGTGCCGGTGAGCATCAGCTGGCCGTAGACCAGCACGCTGATGCGGTCGGCCAGGGCGAACACCGCCTGCATGTCGTGCTCGATCAGCAGGATGGTGTAGCGCCCCTTGAGCGAGGCCAGCAGCCGGGTGATGGCCGCCGACTCGGCGGCGCTCATCCCTGCCATAGGTTCGTCGAGCAGCAGCACCCGTGGCTCGGCGGCCAGCGCCATGGCCAGCTCGAGCTGGCGGCGTTCGCCGTAGGCCAAGTCCGCCGCCGGGGCTTCGGCGCGCGGCAGCAGCCCCACCAAATCCATCGCCGCGTCCGCTTGCTCGACCAGCCGCCGGCGCGAGAGCATCGGCCGCCAGAAGCGGAAGGCGTGCTCGCGCACCCCCAGCGCCGCCAGTACCACGTTCTCGCGCACGCTGAACGCGTCGAACACGGAGGTGATCTGGTAGGTGCGCAGCAGCCCGCCGCGGGCGCGGGCGTGCACCGGGCTGGTGGTGACTTCCAGTTCGCCGAAGTAAATGCGGCCGGCGTCGGCCCGCAGCTCGCCGGAGAGCTGGTTCACCAGCGTGGTCTTGCCGGCGCCGTTGGGGCCGATGATGGCGTGCAGCTCGCCGGGGCGGATGTCCAGGCTCACCTGGTCGGTGACCGTGAGCGCGCCGTAGCGCTTCACCAGCCCCTCGGTACGCAGTCCCGCGCTCATGGCTGGCCTCCTTCCATCTGCACCGGCACCGGCGCTGCCGGGCGCGGTCGCAGCCGGCTCAACAGTCCCACCAGGCCGCCGTGGCCCAGCAACGCCATCAGCGTGATGGCCAGGCCCAGGCCCGCCATCCAGTGATCGGTGTAGGCCTTGAGCAGCTCCTCCAGGGACAGGAACAGCACCGCCCCCAACACCGGGCCGAACACCGTGCCCATGCCGCCCAGTACCACCATGACGATGAGCTCGCCGGAGACGTTCCAGACCAGGGTGCTGGGGGAGGCGTAGGCGCTCAAATTGGCCAGCAGCAGGCCGGCGACGCCGCAGATCATGGCCGAGAGCACGTAGCCCACCAGCCGGTAGCGGAACACCGGCAGACCCAGCGCTTCCACCCGCTGGGCGTTGCGGGCGGCGCCGCGCAGCACCATGCCGAAGGGCGAGGTTCGCAGCCGCGCCGACCAGCAAGTCAACGCCACCAGCAGCACGAAGGCCACCCAGTACAGTGAGGCCGGGTTGCCCAGGTCCAGGCCGCCGAAGCGGCTGGTGTAGACGATAGGCATGCCGTCGTCACCGCCGTAGGCCCGCAGGCTCACGAACAGGTAGTAGCCCATCTGGGAGAACGCCAGGGTGATCATGATGAAGCCGATGCCGGTGGTGCGCAGGCTCACCGCGCCGGTCAGCAGCCCGATCAGGGCGCAGGCCGCCAGCCCCAGGGCCAGGTGCAGCAGCCCGCTGTCCAGCCCGTAGTGGGAGGCGATGGCCACGCCGTAGACCCCCAGGCCCATGAACAGCGCATGACCCAGGCTCACCAGCCCGCCGTAGCCGAGGATCAGGTTCAACGCCGAGGCAGCGATGGCATAGACCAGAAAGCGTCCCACCAGGCTCAGGTAGTAAGGCTCGCCCAGCAGGCCAGCGATGACCGGCACCAGCGCCAGCCCCAGGAACACCAGCCCTCCCACCAAGGGAACGGGCTGCAGCAATCGGGAGATAGGCATGTCGGTTCACCCTACCTTGGCGGGAAATAGACCCTGCGGACGGAAGGCGAGCACCACCGCCATCAGCAGGTAGACAAACATGGAAGCCAGCGCCGGGCCGGCGGCGTCCGCCACCTGGCGGCTGAGCACCTCGCGTAGCAGCAGCGGCAGGAAGATCCGACCCAGGGTGTCGGCGACGCCGACGATGAGGGCGGCGTAGAAGGCGCCGCGCACCGAGCCGATACCGCCGATGACGATCACCACCAGCGTGGTGATCAGCACCGAGTCGCCCATGCCGGACTGCACGGAGACGATCGGCCCCACCACCGCGCCGGCCAGCCCCGCCAGACCTGCTCCCAAGGCGAACAGCAGGGCGTTGAGCAGGCCGATGTTGACGCCCAGGGCGCTGACCATGGCGGGGTTCACCGAGCCGGCGCGGATCAGCATGCCCAGCCGCGTGCGGTGGATCAGCCAATAGGAAGCCACCGCCACCGCCAAGCCGATCAGGATGATGGCGAAGCGGTAGGCGGGGTAGCTGATGCCCAGGATGTCGACGGTGCCGGAGAGCGACTCCGGCACCGAGGTGAAATAGGGCTGGGAGCCCCAGATCATGCGGGCCACTTCGTTGAACAGCAGCACCATGCCGAAGGTGGCCAGCACGTGATCCAAGTGGTCCCGCCGGTAGAGGCGGGCAATGGTCAATCGCTCCAGCGCCGCCCCCAGCACCACGCAGCCGGCCACCGCCGCCAGCAGCGCCAGCAGGAAGTGGCCGGTGTGGTTGTACACGGTGGCCGCCAGGTAGGCGCCCACCATGTACAGCGCGCCGTGCGCCAGGTTGATGAAGTTCATGATGCCGAAGACCAGCGTCAGCCCCGCGGCCAGCAGGAACAGCAGCACGCCGTACTGCAGGCCGTTGAGCAACTGGGCGATGACCAGGTTCGTCATGGGCTTAGTTCAGCGCGCACTGGCTGTGGTAGGCGTCGCGGTGGGCCTTAAGCGGCGTGGAGAGCAGCTTCGGCACGATCCGGCCGTCCTGCGAGGTCATCTCAAAGGCGTAGTAGTTCTGCACCGGCATGTTGTTGTTGCCGAAGCTGAACTCGCCGCGCACCGACTTGACCTCAGCACCGGCAGCCTTGATGGCGGCAGCGAAGGCCTTCTTGTCCGAAGCCTTGCCGTCCACCTTGGTCACGGCGATGTCGAGGATGCGGGCGGTGTCGTAGGCAGCGGCGGCGTACACGCTAGGCTCGCGGCCGTACTTCTGCTGGTAGGCCTGCACGAACTCCTGGTTCACCGGATTGTCGAGCGTGGTTTCCCACAGCGAGCCGACGATGGCACCGGCCGCCGAGGTCTTGAGCGCCGGCAGCGTAGCGCCGTCCACGGTGAACGCCGACAGGAAGGGGATCTTGCCCAGCAGGCCGGCCTGGCTGAGCTGCTTGACGAAGTTCACGCCCATGCCGCCGGGGTAGAAGACGAACAGCGCATCGGCGCCGGCCAGCTGCATCTGGGCGATCTCGGCGGAGTAGTCGGTCTGGCCGACCTGGGTGTAGACCTCGCCGGCGATCGTGCCCTTGTAGTAGCGCTTGAACCCCTCGAGCATGTCCTTGCCGGCCTGGTAGTTGGGGGCCATGAGGTAGACGCTCTTGTAGCCCTGCTCGGTGGCGTACTGGCCGGCCGCCTCGTTGGGACCGTCGTTCTGCCAAGCAGCGGAGAAGATGTTGGCCGCGCAGCGGCCGCCGGCCACTGGCGACGGACCGCCGTTGGTGGCGATGGCCGGGGTGCCGGAGCGGACCAGCTCGGCGAGGCTCGCCATCATCACGTTGGAGAAGCCCAGGCCGACCACGACGTCGACGTTATCGCGTTGCACGAACTTGCGCATGATTTGGGCGCCGATCTCCGGCTTGAGCTGGTCGTCCTCCTTGATCACGGTCACCGGCTGGCCGCCCAGCTTGCCGCCGAACTGCTCGATGGCCAGCATGAAGCCG
>DASULL010000018.1:0-3595 GCA_036278215.1 Gammaproteobacteria bacterium
GGCGACATCGCGGAAACCATCGAAGCGACGATCGGCCCGCTCATTGCCTACGACAGCCGGCGCGGCACCAAGCTGGTCGAGACTCTGCTGACCTTTCTGGAAGAGAAACAAAATGCCCGGGCGGCGGCGCGCTCCCTCGGCATTCATGTGAACACCATGCACAAGCGCCTGGAGACCATCAGCAAACTGCTGGGAGATTGGAACGAAGGCGGCCGCACGGTAGAAATCCACGTCGCCCTGCGGCTCTGGGAAATCCAGCACGGCCAGCAAGACTTGCCTTAGGCGGCAACGGCCGGGATACATCTCGACCGAAAGATTATTGTCGAACTCAAACGCCAACCCAGGCAGGCAGATGTACTACCCCATCCCAGTTGACGTTCAGCTTAATCCGCCGGGTCACTCGGGAGAACCGAGAGCAGGTCTTGCAATATTCATAGCTTAAGCTTTCCCTTTGGTTGGTGGCGCTAGCTACCGTGACCGGCAGTGCGGCGACCTTCTTTCTGTAGGGACGAGATCTGGATCGGGTTCGATCAAGGTCCGAATCAGTGGCCCTGAAAGGCAACTGGCAAAAACCGGGAGAGGATTAGGACAAGCTAGCCTCCGTTAGTGGAACTGCCGGATTGCCGCTGCTCGTGTCTTTGGCCCCGGAGCCCCACCGTCAAGTGCTCCAATGCTGCCGCAGTGATTTCGGGCGAGTAGAACTCGAAGGTCCTCCGCCCGCGGGCCTTCGCCCGGTACAGGGCGGTGTCGGCAGCGAGCATCAGATCCTCAGCATTGGTCGCATCGTCCGGATAGAGGCCGATGCCTATGCTGGTGGACGTCTGCACTTTGATGCCTTCTATTTCGATCGGCTTGGCTATGGTCTCAATCAGCTTGCACGCCAGATGCGCGCTATCACGAGGGTCGCCAATCTGCTCGAGGATTATCGTGAACTCGTCGCCACCGAGTCGGGCGACCAAATCCTCAGCGCGCAAGCTGCTGCGCAGCCGCTCCGCTACTGTCTGCAAAACCTGATCGCCGGCGGCGTGGCCAAGACTGTCGTTGATCAGCTTGAAGCGGTCGAGGTCGAGAAACAGCAAAGCCACACGTCGCCGGTTTCGCTTGGCCCGCTCCAGGGCCTGCCTGAGGCTGGCGTCGAACAGTAGCCGGTTGGGCAGTCCGCTAAGACTATCGTGGTGGGCCAAGTGGCGAAGCTTTTCCTCCGCCTGTTTGATGATGGTAATGTCCGAGAGCAGCGCCACGTAGTGGCTCACCCGCCCGTGCTCGTCCTGCACCACGCTGATATTCTCCCAGGCCGGGTAGATCTCGCCGTTCTTGCGGCGGTTCCAGATCTCGCCTTGCCACTGGCCGGTGTGTATCAGCGAATCCCACATGCGCTTGTAGAACGCCTTGTCGTGGCGACCGGACTGATGCAGGCGCGGATTCTTGCCTAGCACCTCCTCGAGCCGATAGCCGGTGATAGCGGTATAGGCTTTATTTACCCGAACAATGCGTGCTTCGGGGTCGGTGACGACGACAGCCTGGGCCGTGTTGGCAAAGACGATGGCCGCCTGACGCTGCCGTTCCTCGTTCTCCAGGTCGGCACCGATGTCCCGAAAGACGATGAGAGCGCCGTCGGCACGACCATTGCGGCGCAGCAGGTGGAAGCGGTAGGCAGTCGGAAAGGAACTACCGTCGGCACGCCGAAACCGGCCGTCATGGCCTTGATGCTCGCGTCCCGCCCGCAGGGCCTGTCCGATGGAATCTTCTGCTGCCGGGTCATCGGCCTGGGATGAGTCGATTAACGGCGGAAGTCGGCTGCCGACCAGTTGAGCCGGCGTGTCATATCCTAACAGCCGCAGACCGGCTGGATTGACGAACAAGCACATGCCGTTGGCGTCGATACCGACGATGCCCTCCGGCACCGACTTGAGCAATAGCTGCATCCAGTCGTTGCTCTCCCACAGGCGTTCTTCGCTCTTGCGCAGAGAAACCTTGTGGGAAGTGCGTCGTAGGCGCTCGCGAAAGACGCTGAACAATACGCCGCTGGCGATCACTGCCGGCAACAATGCAGCGCCAAACCGCAGCCAGCGATTCCCTGGCAAGTTGAGCATAGATAGATCCGCTCAAGTTTGGCGGCGTACAACCAAAATCTGTATGGAGGCGGGCGTTGCAAAAGCAACGTTGCATGAGCCGGCCGGCCTGCCGCCACAAGGCTCTCGTGCCTGTCCCGAGGCTCGATGGCGACTATCAACCGCCGCGACATTCCTCTAGAAAGCGACGTATGGCCACAGCATCAGGTGGCTGTGGCTCCACTTGAAGGCGCCGCCTCGGAGATCTGGAACCTGCTACGCGCTGCCAAGTTATTGATCCGGCATGGCCTCCGGCGCTGGCACAGTCGCGACGCCCTGGGCCAACGCGGCAGTCTCCTGCGCTCGAAGGGCGCGAATGTAGCCATCGCGTTGCTGCAGCCGCTCCCAGTAGGCGGCCACTGCCGGGGTGAACCGGGGGGCAAGCCCGAGGTGTTGCGCCAGCAGCAGCGCATAGCCCACCGAGACATCGGCGGCAGTGAAGCGGCCGGCGCAGAGGTACGTCTGGGTGGTAAGCAGCGGCTCCAGCGTGCGCAGCCTCGCCAGGAACCACTTGGCATAGTCCTCGGCGACCGTTGGCTGGCGCCGCTCCGCTGGCTCGAAGCGGGAGTAGCGCAGCACCAGCGTCTGCGGAAACGTCAGCGTCGCCTCGCCGAAATGCAGATAGTTGAGGTAGGCGCCGAACTCGGCTTCCGCCGGCTCGACCTGCAGCGGCGTCGGTGCCCGCTTTGCGCACAGGTACTGGCAGATCGCGGCCGACTCGGTCATGCGGGTCTGACCGTCGAGCAGCAGCGGAATGGTCCCGAGCGGATTGCTCTCCAGATACGAGCGCGCCAAGACGCGCGGCGGGAAGGGCAGCATCACCAGCTGGTAGGGCATGCCCAGCTCCTCCAGCATCCACAGAGGACGAAAGGAGCGCGCACTCATACAGTGGTAGAGAGTGATCATGATTCAGGCCTGTGTGGTCCAATCTCGGGGGCGACATCCCGCTCCTGGAGAGCCGGGAGCGGAGTATGGTTATTCCTAATATAGCCGCGCCAGTGGCCAGGCTCTCTTTGCGCGCCGGGCGACAGGTGCCTAGGTGGGCGGCGGCGCGATCGTAAACTGGGCGATATCGCTGAGCCCAAACTCGGACTCGATGGCGGCGATCTGGCCGACGGCATCCTCAAAACCATCGTGGCCGAACGTCTGCCGTTCGATCTGCTCGAACTGCTCCGACATGTCACGATACGCTTGGTCAGAAAGCGCATTCTTCCAAGCGACGAACACCACCGTGTCTTCCCGCGCGGTATGGTGCTCATACATCAGCGCAAAGGCGTTCAGCGCTCGCGCCAGTTGCGCCGTACTGCCGCTGGGAATCGACCCCTGGCGCGTCAGCTGCAGCACATAATCGGTCAACTCGCGACCGCGCTCATGCTGCTGCTTGAGCACCACCGGATAAGCGGCGGCGGGATCGTCGAGTTTGCTCACCATCGGAAAGATCAACTCCTCCTCCAGCTTGCGCTCGTGATAGTCCTCGCCAAAGG
>DASULL010000019.1:0-2133 GCA_036278215.1 Gammaproteobacteria bacterium
GAATGCTGCCGTTGCCGGTTTCGTAGAGTTTGCGGATATCTTCGGGCGAGGTGATGATTTCCGCCTCAGTCGGGAAATCCGGCCCCTGCACGTGCTCCAGCAGATCCTCGACAGAGGCCTGCGGCTTCTGCAGCAGGTGCACGCAGGCAGCTGCCACTTCGCGCAGGTTGTGCGGCGGGATGTCGGTCGCCATGCCGACGGCAATGCCGGTACTGCCGTTCAGCAGCACGTTCGGCAGCCTGGCCGGCAGCAACGACGGCTCCTCCATGGTGCCGTCGAAGTTCGGCACCCAATCGACCGTCCCCTGCCCCAGCTCAGCCAGCAGCACCTGCGCATACGGCGCCAGCCGCGCCTCGGTGTAGCGCATGGCGGCGAACGACTTGGGATCGTCGATGGAGCCCCAGTTGCCTTGGCCGTCGACCAGCGGGTAGCGGTAGCTGAACGGCTGCGCCATCAGCACCATCGCTTCGTAGCAGGCGGAATCGCCGTGCGGGTGGTATTTACCGAGCACATCACCGACCGTGCGGGCCGATTTCTTGTGCTTGGCGAGATTCGACAACCCCAGCTCCGACATCGCGTAGATGATGCGCCGCTGCACCGGCTTGAGCCCGTCGCCGATGTGCGGCAGGGCACGGTCGAGGATGACGTACATGGAATAGTCCAGGTACGCCTTCTCGGTGAATTCCTTCAGCGGCCGCCGTTCAAAATCGGCTTCGCGCATGATCGTTTCAGTCATCGTTCAATCCTGAAGAGTGCGCCACGGGAGAAGATTCACCACAGAGGCACAGAGGACACGGAGAAAGCCTTTGTTCCTTTGCGCTCTGCTTTTCGCGATGAATAACCTTCCTCTCCGCTCCGTGCTCTCTGTGTCTCGGTGGTGAGTTCGCTTTTGCCGCTCAGACCAGCGCCTCGGCCAAGTCGCCCTTGGTTTCCAGCCAGGCCTTGCGCTGCGACGCAGCTTTTTTGGCAAGCAGCATGTCCATGATCGTGTGGGTATCGTCATCCTCGTCGATGGTCAGCTGCACCAGGCGGCGGGTATCCGGGTCCATGGTGGTTTCCCGCAACTGGATCGGGTTCATCTCGCCAAGGCCCTTGAAGCGGGTGATGGACGGCTTGCCGCGAATCTTCTCAGCGGCAATACGATCGAGTATCCCCTGCCGCTCATGGTCATCGAGGGCGTAATAAGTCTGCTTGCCGATATCTATGCGGAACAGCGGCGGCATGGCGACGAACACGTGCCCGGCCCGCACCAGCGCCGGGAAGTGGCGCAGGAACAGCGCGCAAAGCAGCGTCGCGATATGGGCGCCGTCCGGGTCGGCATCGGCCAGGATGCAGATCTTGCCGTAGCGTAGCCCGGAAAGATCGGAAGAGCCGGGCTCGATCCCCACGGCAACCGCGATATCGTGCACTTCTTGCGAAGCCAGCACCTGATCCTGGTCTACTTCCCAAGTGTTGAGAATCTTGCCGCGCAACGGCATCACCGCCTGAAATTCACGGCTCCTGGCCTGCTTGGCCGAGCCGCCGGCGGAATCGCCCTCCACCAGGAACAGCTCGGTCTGCGCCGGGTCCTGCAGGGTGCAGTCGGCCAGCTTGCCAGGCAGCGCCGGCCCGCTGGTAACCTTTTTCCGCGCCACCCGCTTGGAAGCGCGCATCCGTTTCTGCGCGCTCTGAATCACCAGTTCGACGATCTGCTGAGCGGCCTCGGTGTGCTGGTTCAGCCACAGACTGAAAGCGTCCTTGGCCACGCCGGCGACGAAGCTGGCGCACTCGCGCGAGGACAGCCGCTCCTTGGTCTGGCCGGAAAACTGCGGGTCTTCCAGCTTCACCGACAACACGTAGCAGATCCTCTCCCAGACGTCGTCCGGGGTAATCCGTACGCCGCGCGGCAGCAGATTGCGGAATTCGCAGAACTCGCGGATCGCCTCGGTGAGCCCGGTCCGCAGACCGTTCACGTGGGTACCACCCTGCGCCGTCGGAATCAGGTTGACGTAACTTTCGCCGAGGACTTCGCCTTCATCGGCCAGACAGGTCACCGCCCACTCCGCCGCCTCGCGCGCGGCCATGAAACGGCCGACGAAAGGATCTTGTGGCACCGTAGGAGTATCGGCCAGCGCACCGGTGAGATAGTCCTTC
>DASULL010000020.1:0-4770 GCA_036278215.1 Gammaproteobacteria bacterium
CCGAGGCGCTCTGGCAGTCGCGGCGGGATCTATTCTTCAAGCCCGCCGCCGGCCACGCCGGTAAGGGTGTGTATCGGGGCAGCAAGGTAACGCGGGGCGTATTCGCCCAGATCATTGCCGGCGGCTACATCGCCCAGACCTATGCGCCACCGAGCGAGCGGGTCATCCGTGTCGACGGCGCGCCTGTCGCGTTGAAGGTGGATGTACGTCTGTACACCTACGACAGCGAAATCCTGCTCACCGCGGCGCGTATGTATCAGGGGCAGACCACCAATTTCAGAACCGAAGGCGGCGGCTTCGCCCCGGTGTTCGAGGTATGAGCCGCGCCTAATCCCACCGCAGGCTTAAGGACTCTCCTCTGCGCGGGGAGCCTTGTCGCCCGCATGCCCGACGCATCTGCGCGCAGGCCTGCCCTACCCAATCGTTCCGAACACCGGGAACGTCTCCAGTAACCAATAGCTAAAGGCACCCAGGTGCCCGGTAATCATCGCCAGCCCCATTACGATCATCACCAGTCCGCCGCCGATATGGATCACCCCACTCCACCGAGCCATGCGCTGCCTGTGAGACAAGAAGTGACCGACAAACAGCGCTGTCAGCAGGAATGGCACGCCCATGCCCAGCGAGTAGACGGAGAGCAGCGCAATCCCGTTTACCGCCCCGGCGCTGGAGGCGCTCAGGGTCAGGATGCCGCCTAGAATGGGGCCGATGCATGGCGTCCAGCCGAACGCAAAGGCAACCCCCAGTAAATAGGCGCCGAGCGGCCCGCCTTCGGTTTTCAGCCGGTGGACGAAGCGGATGTCCAAGTGCAGCCAGCGCGGCTTGATCAGCCCTGTCATGAACAGACCGAAGGCGGTCACAAGGAGCCCGCCGACCAGGTTCGCCGTCTCCTTGTAGGTGAGCAACAGCCGGCTGACGGCTGTGGCGCTGGCACCGAGCGCCACAAACACGGTCGCGAAGCCAAACACGAACGTCAGGCTCAGACCGAGAACGGCAAATCGCTCGTGCCGGCTCTCCAGGGTCTGTAACTCGTCGAGCGAACGACCGGCGACGTAGGACAAATAGCCCGGCACCAGCGGTAGCACGCACGGCGACAGGAAGGAGATCATCCCAGCCAGGAAGGCGCTCAGCACGCCCAGTTCGCTTAGACCCAACACCGATTGGCTCCTCCGCTTATTGGCCAGCTCGGGTTCAGGGTGCATCTCATCGGCGTGCCTCGCTGCTCTGACTGGTCAGCACCTGCACGGCCTGCTGAAAGCGCTCCAGCGGCTGGGCGCCGTGCAGCGCGATGGCCTCACCCGAGGCTCGGTGATAGAGGATGTTGCCCGGCGTGCCGGAGATCCCGGCCCGCTCGCCGGCCGCCATTTGCTGCTGCACCTTCTGAGCGAAGCGGCCGCTGTCCACGCACGTCTGGAATTTGACCTTATCAAGGCCGATCTCGACGGCGAGCGGGGTGAGGTTTGCCAGCGGAAAGCCCTTGCCGCCGGAGCGGGTGCGCTCGTAGATGGCATCGGTGTAGCGCCAGAAAGCGTCATTGCCGCCAAGCGCAGCGGCGCACTCGGCCGCTTCCGCCTGCTTTTGCGCGCCGGGATTGTGGGAGGCCAGCGGGAAATGGCGATAGACCCAGTTCACTTGGCCGTTAGAGCTGTCTACCAATTGCTTGGCGGTGGTGTGGAAGCGCTTGCAGAACGGGCACTCGAAGTCGGAGTACTCGATCAGTGTCACCGGCGCATTGGGGCTGCCGTAGACGTGATCGTCCGTGGTCGGCGGCGGCACGCCCTTGGCGAGTTGGTTGGGCCGCGCCGCCTGCGCGCGCTGCTGCTTGTCGATAAACGCCACGATTCCCTGCTCGACCCGGGCGTTGAAGGCTTCGTCGGAGGCCGTGCCATGTTGGCCGAGCCGCTCTTCGATCAGCGCGATGACTCTTGCCTCGTCGGGCCGATTCGCGAGCTGCTTGCCCAAAAACACTAGGGCGGCTGCGACAAGCAAGGTCGCGATCACGATCGCGACGGCGAGGTTTTTGTTGTCAGTCTTCATGGTTTTTCTCGAGTAATGGGCTAAGCGACGCGAATTACGGCCATCATGCCGCCGAGTTGATGCTCCAGGATGTGGCAGTGGAACATCCAGTCGCCGGGGTTATCGGCGGCGAAAGCGATTTCGACTTCTTCCTGGGGACTCATCAGCACCGTGTCCTGCCACTCCCGATGCATCGTCGGCTGGCCACTGCGGCTCAGCACGCGGAAGCTGTGGCCGTGCAGGTGCATCGGGTGATGCCAAGCGGTGTCATTGATCAAACGCAGCCGGTAGCTGCGATTACGCTCCAAGGTCAGAATCGGCTCATGCACATGGCCGGTGGCTACAATCCCGTTGATCGCCCAGGCCTTGCCCGCTCGCATCATCTGCATCATGTTCACCGGCTTGCCAGCCAGCGTCGCTTCTCGCAGATTCCCCATCATGCCGCCTTGGAAGCGGATCTCGTGCCACTCCGCCGTTTGCAGATCCGGCTCCGCCAGCGGGTTGGCGGGGAGCCGGATTGACGTAGTGAGCAGCTCATCGCGCAACGGCTTGGCTGCATATACCAGCTCCAGCAGCTCGTATTGACCCCGGCGGTAGAAGCTATCGATAACCTGGTAGCGCTCGCCGGGCTTGCCGGTAGCATCCAGAATCAAATCGATGCGCATGGCAGGACCAATCAGCACTTGGCCGTCGGTCGGTTGGTGCGGCGTCACCGGCTGACCATCATAGGCAATGATGCTGGGGGCATGCCCGGCAAAGTTGAGCGAAAAAATGCGGGCGTTGGCGGCATTGATCAGCCGCAGACGGATACGCTCGCCGCTGCGCAGAGCGAACACCGGCATGGGCCCGCCGTTGACGGTGATGGTGTTGCCGATGCGTCCGGCGTGGGAGATGTCGTGCCGGTGGCCGAAGGTTTCGCTCAGCTGGCCGTCGTCGTCCAGGCGCCAATCGTCCAGTACCCAGGTCAGGTCACGATCAACCCGGATAGGTGCCGGCTCTTCGATGATCAGCGGGCCGTACAGGCCGCGGTCTACTTGCTCATGCGAGCGCTGGTGGGGGTGATACCAGAAAGTGCCGGCGTCCGGGCATTCGAACTCATAGACATAGTGCCCGCCGACGGCAATCGGCTCCTGAGTCAGGTGCGGCACCCCGTCCTGATCATTTGGGACGCGTATGCCGTGCCAGTGCACAGTGGTGTCTTCCGGCAGCCGGTTCTCGACGACCACGCGCAGGCGCTCGCCCTGGCGCGCCCGCAGCAGCGGTCCTGGCACTTGGGCATTGTAGGCCCAGACATCCGTGGGCTTCCGAGCGGCCCCCAACAGCGGCGCTGTCGTCGCGTGCAGCTTGAGGTGATAGTCGCGAACACCCGCCGCAGTCGTGTTGGCCAAGCTCCTCAGTGGCCAGGGCCCGGCGGTGCCCGCCACCACGGCGGCGGATGCCAGCAAGAACTGCCGGCGGCTCAGGGATAGCTGATGTTTCCGGTTCATGGCGCCGCTCTCCTTGCGTTGTGCCATTCGAGAGGGCTCGGGTGGACGCGAGGCGAAGACGTTTGTTGCGCATGTGCGGCGAAAACAGGCATGACTGCCCTCCATACGAAGAAGCCTAACCACGGGGCGATTCCGGATGGATTCGATCAAATGCGCAGCGCGTAGAACCTTAAAGCTGGCGATCGTTTAGGTAATGAGGGCTCGAACAGGGTCACGCTACCAGACCGGCCCGGGTGGGCAGCGAAGACCAGGCTCACCAGCACGAACAAGGCAATGAGCGGTAGTTTCGCAGTCGGAGAGACAGGCAGTTGATGGTCGACAGCTTGTGACCGATCGTTCTTCATCGCCGCGCATAGGGTCTCAGGACACCACCCCATCTCGCCTATCATCGCCTCCACCTGAACGCGCGGTATCGCCGGCCATCGTTGCATGAGAGTTGCTCGACATGGGCGAGAGCAGGCAGGTAGCAAGCACCGAAACCAGCCACACCAGTAGCGCAGCCACAAGGGCTGGACTGACGAGTCGACGGTGCTGGCGGAGAACTTGCAGCAAAGCGGGCATCCTACGAGAACTCAGTCGAAGTCTAGCCGGTACCACCGCTGAGAAAAAGCTGAGAGTCGACAGGCGCTTGATGCTTATGCAGGAGCGGGGCTGGGCGCCACCGCGCCTGCCGGATATCAATGTCGGCTGTACACGGCCGTTTTGCCGTCCTGGGTAAAGCTCACCACGTTGTACGGCTGCTTGGTCGGCCCTTCCATCCCCGGCGACCCCATCGGCATGCCCGGCACGGCCAAGCCGGCCACCGCCGGCTTCTCTGCCAGCAGGCGCTTGACGTCCGCGGCCGGTACATGGCCCTCGATCACGTAGCCATCGATGACAGCGGTATGGCAGGAGGCCAGTTCGCGGGTGATGCCCTTGGATTGCTTGATGTCGTTCATGTCGTTGCGGTTCTCGAACTTCACCTCGAAACCGTTGGCCTTCATGTGGTCGATCCAGGCGGTGCAGCAGCCGCAGTATGGATCTTTGTAGACCATCAGCTCGCCGGCGGCATGCGCGGCCATGGGCAGTGCGATGGCCGCTAACAGGGTGCCGTGGCGCAGCAGAGACTTGAGCTTAGTTTGCATTAACAATTCCTTCGGGCTGTGAAAGCAGCCCGGTTTGACACTGCGGGGCGCTATTGGTTCAGCGGTTCCGGTGACCAGGTTCTTCAGTACCGGCCATGCGTCTTCATGGCTGAAGGTCGGTGCGATTAGATCACCGACAATCC
>DASULL010000021.1:0-3527 GCA_036278215.1 Gammaproteobacteria bacterium
CGAATGTCGGGCGTCCAGGTCGGGAAGCACGACTACATGCGGCATCACATGCCGCATGTGAAACAAACGACAGCCTAACCAGCCGAGCGCGCTCTGCGCGACGGCTGAGCTTTGAACGTTATGCCCATGAAGAGTAGAAACATGGAGATCATCGCCGAGCGTCGCTTAACCGTTGATTGTGGCATCCACACGTTGGAAGCCACGGCGCGGCTAGGGAAGCCTACCCTCAGTGAATCGGGCGAGGATTGGTTCTGCCCTTATGAAGTCCAGGTTGGAGAGTGGTGCAAGACATTTCGCCTGCATGGCGTGGACTCCATGCAGGCACTCGTCCTAGCTCTAAAGACTCTTGATGTGGAGCTCGAGGCGAGGGCTAAGGAAATTGGTGGGCAGCTTCTTTGGTTTGATGAGCCATTTCGCTCCATGCTTGGGTAGCCGATGCCGCGGGCTCACTGAGCCTTCCTCCTGAAGTTCGCTCACGACCGTCTTTGGGTGCCTAACTACAGCGTGCCTAGCAACTCTGCCGTCCTGGAAGTAAGCTTCTGACACGCAGGCCGTCGCATCGAAGCGCTCTGGCATTTCAGTGAGCGTAAACCAGAAGCAAGTGGGTGGTCCGACAGGCCAGTGATCTAGCTGACCAGTGGAGAGAGGTACTGGCGGCCAGGCACACGGGCTAAGTAGCGGCCTCTGAGCTGCGCGCCGGCCGAGGGAGTTGACGAAGCCGCCAACGAGTCGCACCATTAGCCCCCTATAACGCCCTGGCAGTAAGCCGGCTTCATGTAACCCAAGCCGTGCCGACCCTGGGGCTTTTTTTGGCGTAGCAAATAATTGCAAAGAGAACCGCAGTCCTCGCTGACGTGGGGTTCTTCCTTCACCGCTACCGCGTTCTAGGAGAAGTAGAGCTGGCGGACTGAAGCAGACTCGCTACTGCCTCTGCACCGAGGTGGCTCTTGTTTGATTTAGATCCAAAGAAAGAATTGCTGCTGCGTTGGCAGCGCGATGATCGCTTCTATGTTGCACACCTGCATCGAGACTTGCTCGGTGACTGGTGTTTGATGCGGACCTGGGGCGTCAAGGGCAGCGCCAAAGGACAGCGGATCAGCCGCCGTGTGTTTAACACGTACTCGACCGCTTTCGCTGCCTTAGAAGCAATAGACCGCCGGCGCACTGCTGCTGGCTACGAGCTTGCCTGAGCGACCGAGCGTCTGATCGGTCGTAGACCGATTTATTTCCGCCTGCTAAGCCCGCGGATCTATGAGCGGCAGCCCGGTCTCCGGATCGATGCGGCGGCGTAGGTGGCGAGGACTCTCGCTGATCACCATCTCCAAGGTCGGTCGCACGTAAGCTTCCAGTAAATGGCCCGCGTAAGCGGTGCCGTCGGAGCGGCCCAGCGCGACGTGCGCGTGTACCTTGGGACCGTCGTCCGAGTCGGTAATGAAGCCGTTCAGGGCCACTACTTCGACCTGTTCATCGATCGGGTTTTTCTTGTAGTCCTTCTTCTCCCAGTCGAAGTAGCCCAGCGTGGCACGGCGAAACGCGCCGATAGCGGAGAAATAGCTGGCGCTCAGGCCCTGCTCTTGGGCGAAGCGCCGAAGCTCGCCGATTACCTCGTCGCCTGTGGCGAATACCAACACCCAGCTTCCTGCATCCTGTAATCGCGTCGCTCTCATGGCAGCGTCTCCCAGCGTTCATAAGCTTGCGTCCGGCCCGCATCGAGCAGGAGCTGAGGTCGCTCCGTGCTTTGTCAACGGCAACCAAAAACCCAAATTTCGTGATCGACTGGCGCGATTTCATCCTGGCGGGGCTGATGTGGCGGGTGTTCTCCTCGGGTGCAGTGGTCGCACGCCGCGGCAAGGGCAACGCAACAGGTCCCGCATTTCATGGGTGCAATCTGCCGACACAGGCTCTTAGAGCCACTAACAAAACCATAGCGGGTGCTAAGCGTGCTTGGCCTCAAGCCCAGCCCCGCTGGGTCTGTGCCGCGGGCCTTTCTGGCCGCTGCCGCGGCCATCTCGCGGCTGAAGCCGTTTATGCCCTTTGGGTACTCCTACAGGGTGCCAATCTCAGCCGCTGGCAGTCCTTCCCCTGTAGGAGCGGCCTTTAGCCGCGACAGCCGGCCGGCAGGGCCGGCACACTGAACCGTGGCCGTGGCAGCAAACCCTTCGGCCGCTATGCGGCCGTCTCGGCCCTAAAGGGCCTCCCACAGGCGGCACCACTCACGAGTGGCAGGGCCTTCAGGCCCGACAGCCGGCCGGCACAGCCCAAGGCGGCTGGCTAAACCACCGCTCAGGCGGGTGGCGCGCTCGCGTTCGTCGGCTGTTGTTAGGAGCTCTTAGCGGGCGGCGCGCGCCATCTCCGCGACATATTCGGCGATAGCCAGCGACGCCGTGAGCCCCGGCGACTCGATGCCGAACAGGTTGATGATCCCCGCGCGGCCATGCTCGGCGGGGCCGGAGATCGCGAAGTCGGCCGCGGCTTCTTCTGGGCCGGAGATCTTCGGGCGGACGCCGGCGTAGGCGGGCGCCAAGGCGGCATCCGGCAGCGCCGGCCAATAGCGGCGGATGGCGCCGTAGAACTTCGCTGCGCCGGCCGGATCGACCTGGTAGTCCGGCGCTTCCACCCACTCCACGTCCGGGCCGAAGCGCGCTCGCCCGTTGAGGTCGAGCGTAAGGTGGATGCCGAGCCCGCCGGGCTCGGGCAGGGGATAGATAAGCCGGCGAAACGGCGTGCGGCCTTGCAGGGCGTAGTAACTGCCTTTGGCGAAGTAGCTGCGGGGAACCCGATCCGCCGGGAAGCCATCGATCATGCGGGCGAGCGCCGGAGCCTGCAGGCCGGCGCAGTTGATCAGCAGGCGTGCCCTGAGCAGCGGCGTGTTGTCGACGGCGATCTCGACGCCGCTTTCCCGCCATGTCAGCGCGGTGACGCGGCTGCGATACGCCGTCACGGCACCGTGGTTTTCCGCGTCCGCCAGCAGCGCGAGCATCAGGCCGTGGGAGTCGATGATACCGGTGGAGGGGGAGAGCAGCGCGCCGGCGCAGCTTAATTCCGGTTCCAGCGCGTGCGCCTCGGGGGCATCGAGAATGCGCAGATCGCTCACGCCGTTACGCTCGGCGGTGGCGGCGATGGCTTTTAGCTGGGGCAGTTGCGCCTCCTCGGACGCCACGATCAGCTTGCCGCAGCGGTTATGTTCTATGCCTCTGGCCTCGCAGTAGCCGTAAAGCAGCTCGCGCCCGCGCACGCACAGCCTCGCTTTCAGCGAACCGGGCGGGTAGTAAAGGCCAGCGTGAATGACCTCGCTATTCCGCGAGCTGGTCCAGCTGCCGAAGGTATGCTCGCCCTCCAGAATCAGCACCTCCCGACCGGCCAGCGCTAGCGAGCGAGCAATCGCGAGACCGACCACTCCGGCGCCTATGACGACGCAATCCACCCTCTCCAAACCCGAAGCCTCCTGAACTTGCCGACCACGAAGTATGCCGCGCTTTGCCGCTGGCAGGATGGAAATTCCGTCTCTAAGTTTCGGGAGCACGGGC
>DASULL010000022.1:0-6029 GCA_036278215.1 Gammaproteobacteria bacterium
AATCGCCGCAGCCTTCGCAGACGGCCTCGTTGATAAACACCCGCTTGGCCGGATCCGGGTAGCTGCCGCGCTTGCGCCGCCGGCGTTTCTCGGCGGCGCAGGTCTGATCGTACAGCAGCACGGTGACGCCACCGACCTCGCGCAGTTCGCGCTGCACGGCATCGAGCTCACGCCGATGGCGCACTACCACGCCCGCTGCCCAGGGCGTTGCCGGCGGGTACTTGCCCGGCTCGTCGGTAACCACCACGATCCGCCGGACGCCTTCGGCCTGCACCTGCTGGGTAATCCCCCAAGGCGTCAACTCGCCCTCGACCGGCTGGCCGCCGGTCATGGCGACGGCGTCGTTGAACAGGATTTTGTAGGTAATGTTGACCTTGGCGGCGACCGCCGCCCGAATCGCCAATAGGCCGGAGTGGTAATAGGTGCCATCGCCCAGGTTCTGGAAGACGTGGGTGTCCTTGGAGAACGGCGCCTGCCCTATCCACTGCGCTCCCTCGCCGCCCATCTGGGTGAAGGTTTCGGTGCGGCGGTTGGGCATCAACAGCGCCATGGTATGGCAACCGATACCGGCGAACGCGCGACTGCCCTCCGGCACGTTGGTCGAGGTGTTGTGCGGACACCCGGCGCAAAACCATGGCGACCGCGCAGGACCGGCCAAATCGGCCGGCGGCTGCTCGCTGCGCAGCGCCGCCTGCAGCCGCGCGGCTAATGGCGCAGGCGGGGCCAGGCGCAGAATCCGCTCGACAATAGCGGCAGCGATCAGGTCCCCCGACAGCTCGCCATCAGCCGGCAGCAGCGGCCGACCGGCCTCATCGCGCTTGCCGATCAGCCGCGGGCGATCAGCCAGCGAATACAGCACGCTTGCCAGCTGTTCCTCGATCAGGCCGCGCTTCTCCTCGATCAACAGCAGCTCTTCATGGCCGCGCGCATAAGCGCGGATATTCTCCGGCTCCAGCGGCCAGGGCATCGCCACCTTGTAGACGGTCAGCCCCAGCTCGTTTCGGGCCGCCTCGTCCAGCCCCAGCCGCTCCAGGACGCTGACCACGTCGGTCCACGATTTGCCGGTGGTAACAATGCCCAACCGGCGGCGCGCGAGCGGCACTTGGTGAGTTATCCGGTCGAGCCGGTTGGCGCGAACGAAAGCCTGCGCCGCCGGCAGCCGCACTCGTACCAGACGCTGCTCCTTGGCGACGGCGTTGTCGGGCAGGCGGATGTGCACGCCGTCGGTCGGCATGGTGAAATCGCTGGGCAGGACCAGTTGGACGCGTTGCGGATCGACGACCACCGATGCCGAGCCTTCCACCGTCTCGGTGACGCACTTCATTCCGACCCAGACACCGGCATAGCGTGACAGAGCAAAAGCAATCAAGCCGTAGTCGAGATACTCCTGGATGCTGGCCGGGTTCAGCACCGGAATCCCGGCGGCGATCAGCGCCGGCTCGCTCTGGTAGGCAACAGTCGACGACTTGGCAACCGGATCGTCGCCGAACAGCACCAGCACGCCGCCCAAAGGTGCGGTGCCGGCTTCATTGCCGTGTTTGAATACATCGCCCGAGCGGTCCACCCCCGGCCCCTTGCCGTACCAGATAGCGAACACGCCGTCGTAATTCGAGCGGCCGCCCAGGCCGACCTGTTGCGTGCCCCAGACCGCGGTTGCCGCCAGATCTTCGTTAACCCCGGGGACGAAACGAACCTGATGCTGGCGTAGATACTTTTCTGCCTGCCAGAGCGCCAGGTCGTAGCCGCCCAGAGGCGAGCCGCGATAGCCGGAAATGAACCCGGCGGTATTGAGCCTGGCTGCCCGGTCGCGGCTGTGCTGCAGCATCGGCAGCCGCACCAGCGCCTGCGAGCCGGTCACATAGATTCGTCCCGATTCCAGCGTGTACTTGTCGTCTAGCGTGACCTTGGCTAGCTGCATCGCTGTGCCTCCTGGGCCGCTGCCCATCTAACCAGGTTCTATTGGTTGGATTGCGTGGCGGCCAATCAGTTTCATCGATATTGCGCCACATCATGTAATGTGGGATCGAATCGGCGAGACCGGGAACAAGCGCTAACCCAACCCCCGGCCGTACTGCAACACTCGATCATCGAGGGACTGCTAGGGGAAATAACGCTGGTGCACTCAAGAGGAAGCCAAGAAGCACTTGCATCGACTGCCGATAATGCGCCGCGCATGGTGTGCTGCTGGTACACGAATCGCCAAATCAGCCGGCCAAACTTTATGATGCGCTGTAGTCAGCCTCGCCGCGCACTTTGCTAGGCGCTCTCTATCGACAGCGGCTTCTGCTTTAGCTCAGTAAGCAGAGCACGCAACGCTTTGCCCTCGTCATCGGCTAATGCCGCCTCGTGCAAACGGCGAACAAGGTCAGCGGCCCCAGTACCGGGTTGCAGGCCATCCACAAAATTCATAATGCTTTCAAAGCTGCGCAGACCCCGCGCGTGGGTTTCACCGTAGCCCTTAATAATGCGCTGGCAGCGCACTAGTTCGACTGCCAATGCATAGTCCTCTGCTATCACCGCCCGCACCTGTCGCAGCCACGCCTCAATGCGCCCATCTTCAAGCTCGAAGCGCAGGGTCCTACGGCGCCAACGGCGCAGGCGGGCGAGCAAGAACAGCAGCGTGAATCCGGAAATACTATCGGTGCGGACAAAGCGACCGCGCCGTGTGGCATAACCCAGCAGCTTCCGGGCCCGGGAAGAACTGAGAATCCAGCGCCCTACCCTGGGGGGCAAAGTCTCACCGATTTCCTCCACCCGCGGGTGCATGAACTCGGTGACCTGGACCAGCTGATCCGGCCTGGCCTGGACTTCCTCCTGGAAGCGGCGAAAACGACTGGAGCGGGTTTTGAGGTCGGCGACTCGGATGGTGTCCTCGTAAGACATCCAGAGCGCCAGATAACGGGCGGTCTCGTTAGTCAGCTCATAATCGCGCTCGGCACCACCATGGTTGCGGTCACATTCCAGCACCGTTTGCAGGCGATCAAGATAATGGTCGGCGTAAGCAGGATCCTGATAGTCGATCAGGCGGCGTACACCTTCGGTGGCGTAAAAGGTCAGCTGGGATGGTAACTCGTGCAACCGGCCTTGCAATGCCCTGACTTCGGGATGAAGGCCGCCAGCTGCCGCAGGCTCGGTCGGTGGCGGCTCATTGTTCGCCGGCCCGCCCGCTCTATCGTCGGTATGCGAGCAAGCAGTGGCGAAGGCGGCCAGACTCGCCTCCACACCGATGCCACCGCGCCGGATCGCCTCTTCGTAGGCTGCACGCGGGAATGGCAACGCTTTGGTGGAAGCCAGCGCGCCCAAGAGCACCGAGCTAATGACGCTATGGTGCTGCTCGGCCATGGCAGCCATGTCGAAGTAGATAAACTGCTTGGCGGCCTGCCGGCCGGCTTCGATTACCTTGCTGTGATCCCGCAGCCCATCGCCCAAGGCCATCTTCTCGCCGATGGCGTAATCACGGTGAGTCGAGGCAATCAGGGTGGTACGGTCGGGCGTGACGAAACCTCGGTTGATTGCGCGTCCGGCCTCCATCAGCTCGGCGGCAATAACCACATCCACATCTCCCGGAACAGGCATAAGTGCGAGTACTGGCTCGCGCCCGACTTGGCGAACGACCTGTTCTGGAAAAAGCTCAATGTAGTAAATCGTAGCGCCGGTGCGCTGGGCTACGCCCGGTACCGATGTGGCTTGCGCCAGATAACCATTGCGCTCGGCCAGATCGATGATCCAGTCGGAAAGTACCCCACCGCCCTGGCCGCCCATAGCCAGGATAGCGATCGTGATCGGTCTTGTAGTTGTAGCCATGCGCGCCTCCTTATCCGGACGACATGGCGTATTTGGTCAGACGCCGTTCACCAATCCGTTGCAACGCAGTGATGAACCGGTGTCTTGCTGAACTCAAAAGACGATCCCAGACATTGGGATTGGATATCACCTGGGCTTTGTAAAAGGACGGGCACAGCACCGCGGCGTGCGCCACCTCGCCGCAGTGGCCACAGCCGACGCAGCTGTTCTTGACGTATGTCACCGGATCCGGTCGCAGCGGATCGGGGTTGGGCTTGACGCTCAGCGAGGGGCAGCCGGACAAGCGGATGCAGGCACGGTCGCCAGTACACGTGTCACTGTCAACGCCAAACCGCTCCTGCACCACCCGCTGGCCGCTGTTGATCCGCTGCCGGACCAGCGGCTTCTCTCGGCGCTGACGATTCAGCATGCATTCGGAGCTGGCGACGATGACTTTCGGCCCCTTCTCGCTGCTGGTCAGTGCTTGCTTCAGCGTGTCACGCATCCGTGCCAAATCGTAGGTGCGAGTCAGAGTGCGCACCCATTTCACCCCCACGCCGCGGACCGCCTGCTCGATCGATTTACCTGTGGCACGGATCGGGTTGGAGGCCCTGGAGGAGAGGATGTTCTGCCCGCCAGTGGCGGCAGCGTAGCCATTGTCGATGATGACGGTGACGCTGTCGTATTTATTGAACACGGCGTTGGCGATGCCGCTGGTCAGCCCGTTATGCCAGAAACCACCGTCGCCCATGATGCTGATAGGCCGTCTTGCGCCAGGAACGTTAAAGGCGGTCGCGCCGGCTGCACCCAAGCCATAGCCCATGGTGGTGTTGCCGATATTGAATGGCGGCAAGCTGGAAAAGATGTGGCAGCCGATATCACCGGCGACATGTACCGGCCCCAGTTCCCGCTCCACTAGCTTGATCGCCGTGAAAATCGGCCGTTCGGGGCAGCCGGTGCAAAAGCCTGGCGGTCGCGGCGGCACTTCTTGTTGCAGTTGCTGGAAGACGGGGGGCTTGGTTTCCACTGCAGCGCCAGGCGCCAGTAGGTGCGGCGCAGCTCCTTGCAAAAACTTGCGTAGCCCCGCCAGCAGTACTTCGCCGGTGTACTCGCCGGCCATCGGCAGACAGTCCTTGCCGGATACTCTGGCCTGGAGATCGGCCTTCCGCAGAATGCTGTTTAACGCCTGCTCCAGAAAGTCGGGCTGGCCCTCCTCTATCATCAGCACCGCTTTCTTGTCGGCGCAGAATGCTTTGATCTCGTCGTCGCACAGCGGGTAGGTGACATTCAGCACGTACAGCGGGATTCGGCTATCGCCGAAAGTATCCGCCAAGCCCAACCGCTCCAGCGAGCGTAACACCGTGTTGTAGAGCCCGCCCTGCAGGATCAGGCCTATGTCCCGTTCGCTGCCGTCGAAGGACTCGTTGAGTTTATGCTCCTGAATGAAGCGCACGGCGGTCGGCCAGCGCTCGCCCACCTTTTCCTGCTCGTGCTGAAATGCCGCAGGCGGCAGCACGATGCGGCTGGTATCCCGCTGCGGCTCCTCCATCGCCTGCTGCAAGGTGAATCGCGATCGCTGGTTGTCTTTGGCAACGAAGCGGCCATGTACGTGGCAAGCGCGAATACGCAACTCCAGCATGACCGGCGTCCGGCTAGCCTCGGACAGCTCGAAGCCCTTCTCTACCGCGGTGACGATGCTGGTCAGGTTGGGCCGAGGATCAAGCAGCCAGATCTGCGACTTCATCACGAAGGCGTGGGTCCGCTCCTGCATGATGCTGGACCCCTCGCCGTAATCCTCGCCGATGATGATCAGCGCGCCGCCGGTGACACCGCCAGAAGCCAGATTGGCCAGAGCATCGGAGGCGACGTTGGTGCCGACCACCGACTTCCAGGTCACTGCGCCGCGCAGTGGATAATTCACCGAGGCGGCCAGACTGGCAGCGGCCGTCGCCTCGCTGGCGCTGTTTTCGAAGCGCACCCCGAGTTCCTCGAGAATATCGTTAGCGTCATGCAGCACATCCATCAGATGCGAAATAGGCGCGCCCTGATAGCCCGAGATATAAGCCACGCCGGATTGCAGTAGCGCCTTGGTAACGGCGAGGATGCCTTCGCCATGGAACACCTCTCCCTCGCCCTGGCGCAGCTTCTGAACCTCTTTTACAAATGATCTTTCGGCCATTGGGTGCTCCTCCTATAACGGGATGGCTGTAGCGTCAGCCCCAGCCACAATGGACCGCAGTTCTATT
>DASULL010000023.1:0-5795 GCA_036278215.1 Gammaproteobacteria bacterium
TCTGGCCGGTCTGGCTGGTGACGGTCGAGCGGGAATCGCTGACCCCCGGCTGGCCCTGGCTGAGGCGACAGCGGCTGGCCGTACCGGAGCAGGTGCTGACAGAGCTGAGAACGGCGTTGACGGCGCAGGTACGAGCCGACAACTACATCGCCGGACCGGAGATGGGAGTTGCTCCGGAGCTGCAGAGGGCGCAGCGCGAAGATCTCGACTAGCCGCCGCGGCAGCAAGGCCGGCGCGGCGCTGAATGCAGAAGAGGATCGGGGGTTGCCGGGGATGAACCGGCCGTCTGCCTCAGCTCGCGGTGTCCGGTTGCAGCATGCGATGGAGTAGCTGCAGGCGCTCGATCGGATCGTCGGTTTCGAGCAGGCGCTGCTTGTGGCGCAGTGGTAGGGGGAGTAGCTCGGCCAGTCGGCAACCGACCCAGGCGGCATCGTTAGGGTGCTGTCCTTTTGGCTTGTCGCTGTCGTCCAGCTGATCAAAGATGCGCCGCAGCAGTTCGGCCAGCGGCTGGAAGTCCTCGGTAAGCGGCGCCGCCGGCATTTCCTCGAGCAGGTTGACCTGGGCGTAGAGGAGTTGGTCCGGATCGGCTTCCTGCGCAACGATGGCAAAACGCCGCTCACCCTGCACCGTTATTCCCAGCAGCCCGTCTGCGCGCTGATTCCAGTCGACGATGCGGGCCAGGGTGCCGACCTTGAACGGAGTCGCGGCATCGCCGACTTCGACACCTTTGCGAATCAGGCAGATGCCGAAGGGCGCCTCATTGGTGAGGCAGTCGCTGATCATGCGCAGGTAGCGCTGCTCGAAGATGCGCAGCGTCAGGATGCCACCTGGGAACAGAACGCTATTCAGCGGGAACAGAGGAATACGCATTGTTATTCTACGCTGTCGGCGTCCCCCCAACGCGGCATCAGGTTTTGTGGCAGCTGGAGATGATCGAGTACGCGGGCGACGATGAAGTCGACCAATGCGTCGACGCTGGCAGGGCGGTGGTAAAAGCCGGGGCTGGCCGGCAGCAGCAGTGCGCCCAGCCGCGCCAGTCGCAGCATGTTCTCGAGATGCAGCTCGGATAGCGGCGTTTCCCGCAGCACCAAAACGAGTTGGCCACGCTCCTTGAGAACGACGTCGGCAGCCCGCTCGATCAGATTGTTACTGATGCCGCCGGCGATAGCGCCGAGCGTGCCGGTAGTGCAGGGACAAACCACCATTCGCCGCGGCGCACCGGAGCCGGATGCCACCGGCGAAGTCCATTCCGACTTGCCGAACACCCGCAGCTGGCCTGGCTGAGCCTGGAAACGCGCCAGCAGAGCGCGTTCGGCATCGGCGGCACGGGCCGGCAACGCCAGATCGGCTTCCATTTTCAGCACGATGCGGGCGGCATCGGAAATCAGCAGATAAACCCGCTGCTCGGCTTGCAGCAGGCATTGCAGCAGCCGCAGGCCGTACTGGATACCGGAGGCTCCGGTCCAGGCAAGCGTGATCGGCTCGGTCGGCATCAGCCGCTACCGCCTACCGCCAGCGCCGCCAGCAGCTTGTCGTGGATGCCGCCGAAGGCGCCGTTGCTCATGACCAGGATGCTGTCGCCGGGGCGGCTCTGGGAGACGATCCGCTCGACCAAGGCTTCCACTTGGCTCTCCACCTGGGCGCGCTCGGCCAATGGCGCCACCGCCTCCTGCACGTTCCAGCCGATGCCGGCTGGTTGCAGCAAAAAGCTCAGCTCGGCGCCTTGCAGCGCTTGCGCCAGCGCCTGCCGGTGCACGCCCAGCTTCATGGTATTGGAGCGGGGCTCCAGTACCGCCAGGATACGGCCGCCGCCGCTTTGCCGCCGCAGGGCGGCGATGGTCATCTCGATTGCGGTCGGGTGATGAGCGAAGTCGTCGAATACCTGAACGCCGGCGACCTCGCCGCGGAGTTCCAGCCGCCGCCGTACTCCCCGGAACTGCGCCAGCGCCGCCACCGCGGTCTCCACCGGGACGCCGACGTGGCGGGCGGCGACGATAGCGGCGAGGGCGTTTTGCGCATTGTGCAGGCCGGGCAGGGTGAGCGGTGCCTGCTGGAGGCGGTTGTCGGCGTTGTGAGCAAAGTCGAAGCCGCCGCCATCGGCGGCCAGCGCGGCGATCCGCCAGTCATTGCCGGCCGCTTCGCCGACCCGCTGCACCGGTGTCCAGCAGCCGATCGCCAGCATTTCCGCCACGCTCGCCTGATCGCCGTTGGCGATGATCAGGCCGTTGCCGGGCACGGTCCGCACCAAGTTGTGGAACTGCCGCTGAATGCTGGCGAGATCGGGGAAAATATCGGCGTGATCGTATTCGATGTTGTTGACGATCAAGGTGCGCGGGCGGAAGTGCAGAAACTTGGAGCGCTTGTCGAAGAACGCGCTGTCGTACTCATCCGCCTCGATGACGAAGAACGGGCTGTCGCCCAGCCGGGCCGAAATGCCGAAATTCTGCGGTATGCCGCCGATCAGAAAGCCGGGCTTGAGGCCGGCGTATTCCAGGATCCAGGCCAGCATGCTGGTGGTGGTGGTTTTGCCGTGAGTGCCGCTGACCGCCAGCACCCACTTGTCGTGCAGGATGTTTTCGGCCAGCCACTGCGGGCCGGAGCGGTAGTCGATACCCTGCTCGAGCAGATATTCCACCGCTGCGTTGCCGCGCGACAGGGCGTTGCCGACGACGACGCAATCCGGCGCCGGCTGCAGATGCTCCGGTCGGTAGCCTTCGAGAACCTCGATGTCCTGCGCCGCCAGCATGTCGCTCATTGGCGGATAGATGCCTTGATCGGAGCCGGTGACGCGGTAGCCGGCCTGCCGGGCGATCAGCGCAAGGCTGCCCATGAAAGTGCCGCAGATGCCAAGAATGTGAATGTGCATGAGCCCCCCAGCCTAGTGGCTTCCCCGATGGTAGCACGCTTACAAAGTGATGCTTGCGGTAACAACTACATAGGCGAGCGCAACCGCCAGCGCCGCCGGCCAGGATAGCTCGAGCGCATGGCGAAAGATGCCGCCCACCACCGCCAGCACCCAGACGGTCACGATCAGCAATCCCAGCGCCACGTCCGGCCCCAAGGTACCGGTTCCGTCCGGCGCCAGTTGCTGGATGGCAATGAACGACAGCGGCATCGCCACCAGGGTGATGATGATGTCGGTGCCGAAGAGGGCGGTCGCAGTCTGCAAGAAGCGGTTGCTCAGGCTGCGCAGGTACAGCGCCGCATAGCAAAACAGCAGGCCTGCACCGATGCTCATTGCGACCATCAGCAGCGCTTGTCCGAAATCCAGCCCAGTAGACAACACCGCCACGCTCAGCAGCAGATCGACGACGACTATCGCCGTCAGCAGGCCCGGTGCTGCCGGCAAGGTCTGCGGGCCGGTCCGCAGGCTGAGGATGGCGGCAAGGCGCGCCACCAAGTGCATTAACTCGTTACGAATGACCCAGCGCTCCCGCTAACGGCAACACCTTGATGCCTGGATGAAAATGTCTATCTTAAACAAAGGAGCCGCACCACAAGGATGGAATCGACATGTGGATCGACGCCTTTCTCAGCAATCGTATCCGGTACGGAACGCTGATTCTGGAATTTGCCGACGGTACTGAAAGTCGGCGCTACGGCGAAGGCAGCCCGGTGGCGCATTGGCAGGTGGCGAGCCCGCGGGTGCTGCGCCAGATTAGTACCGACCCCGGCTTCATGCTCGGTCAGACTTACATGGACGGTAGCTGGAGCGTTCCTGCCGGCGGTTTGCTGCCGCTGCTGGAGGTTCTCATGCGGAATTTCCACTACGAAACCGTCGATTGGCGCGGCCGGATGTGGCGCATGCTGTTGGTGCCGCTGCAGCAGTGGAATCAAGCGCGCGCCAGCCGCCGCAACGTCAGCCGCCATTACGATCTCGATACCGACATGTTCCGTCAGTTTCTGGACGAGGACATGCAGTATTCCTGCGCCTATTTCCCCCGGCCGGAGGCGACGCTGGAAGAGGCACAACGCGCCAAGTGCGAGCATATCCGCCGCAAGCTGCTGCTCTCGCCGGGGCAGCGCGTGCTCGACATTGGCTGCGGCTGGGGCGGGCTGGCAATGTATCTGGCGGAACAGGCGGATGTACAGGTTACCGGCCTCACTTTGTCGGTCGAGCAGCATCGCGTTGCTCTGGAGCGGGTTCGCGAGCGGGGACTGGAAGGTAAGGTAGACATCCGCTTGGAAGATTACCGGGAGCACCAGGGCGAATATGACCGCATCGTCAGTGTCGGCATGTTCGAGCATGTCGGCGTGCCGTATTACCAGCGCTATTTCGATCTGGTGCGGGAGCGCCTGCCGGAGGACGGCATCGCCCTGATCCACACCATCGGTCGTCGCAGCCCGCCGGGCCTCAGCAATTCCTGGACCCGCCGCTACATCTTCCCAGGGGGTTATATCCCCGCCATGTCGGAAACTATGGCCGCCGTGGAACGCAGCGGCTTGGTTTGTGCCGACGTGGAAGTCCTGCGACGCCACTATGCACTCACCCTAAAGCACTGGCTGAAGCGCTTTGAAGCGGTGCGCGACCAATGGGTGCAGCGGCGCGGTGAAACTTTCTGCCGCATGTGGGAATTTTATCTTGCCGCCAGCGCCAGCTCATTTCTGTGGCGGGATCTGGTGGTCTTCCAGTTCCAGCTGGCGCGCTCGCTGGAGGCCGTGCCGATAACGCGCGACTATCTGTACCGCCCGGTGCAGGTCGGGACCGAGGCGAAGCGCGCGGTCGGCTAAAGAGCCTGTATTTGCTAGGCGGCCTGTGCCGCCTGGTGAAATAAGCTCTAACACTCCGTCTGGCCCAGACGGCCTGCGCTCGGAGCCGTTTTTTGGCAAGCTACGTCCTCCTCGAAAGACAACAACTTGCCAAGGAGAATCCAGGCCATGCTGGCACGAACGCTAGTCCTGCTCCTCTGCCTGGGCGCCGCCCTCGCCAGCGCCGCTGTCCAGGCGGCGCCAACCTTGGACGCGGTAAAGCAGCGCGGTTATCTGAAGTGTGGCGTCAGCCAGGGACTGCCCGGCTTCTCGACGCCGGACGCCAAGGGCCAGTGGACCGGGCTGGATGTGGATTTCTGTCGCGCCGTCGCCGCTGCGGTACTGGGCGATGCCGGCAAGGTGCGCTACACGGCGCTATCGTCCAAGGAGCGGTTCACCGCCCTGCAGTCGGGCGAGATCGATCTGCTGTCTCGCAACACCACCTGGACCCTTTCCCGCGACACCGAGCTGGGCTTCAACTTCGCTGGCGTCATTTACTACGACGGCCAGGGTTTCATGGTGCGCAAGGATCTGGGTGTGAAAAGCGTCAACGAGCTCGATGGTGCCACTGTCTGCTCCAACGCCGGCACCACCACCGAGCTGAACGTGGCCGATTGGTTCAATGCCCGCGGCATGCGTTACCGGCCGGTGGTGTTCGAGAAGAGCGACGAGGTGGTCGCCGCCTACGACGCTGGCCGTTGCGATGCCTACACCACCGACCGCTCCGGCCTGTATGCGCAGCGCATCAAGCTGAAGGAGCCGGACGCGCACGTGATTCTGCCGGAACTGATTTCCAAGGAGCCGCTGGGGCCCCTGGTCCGACAGGGCGATGATCAATGGTTCAATATCGTCCAGTGGACGCTGTTCGCTTTGATTGCCGCCGAAGAGCTCGGCCTGACCTCGCAGAATGTCGAGCAACAGCGCAAGGTCTCGAAAAATCCGGAGGTCCGGCGGATGCTTAGTGCCGACGGCAACAGCGGCCAGGGGCTCGGGCTTGGCCCGGAGTGGGCCCTAACGGCAATCCGGCAGGTTGGAAACTACGGCGA
>DASULL010000024.1:0-3534 GCA_036278215.1 Gammaproteobacteria bacterium
GTTTCCGGCCGCGCGGTATCGCGCGAGGATGTGCACGTCACCGCCTTCCTGCCGGAGACGGTTCGCCTGGATGCCGTGCTGAATGCGATGCGCAGCGCTCACACCCACATGGTCGTGGTGATCGACGAGTATGGCGGCACCGCCGGCATCGCCACCATCGAAGACTTGGGCGAAGAGGTGGTCGGTGAAATCGGGGAGGAGGCAGAGGGGCAGGCGGCCTACCTCGATGCGGAGGGCCGGCTCTACGTTCCAGGCGACTGGCGGCTGGATGAGGTCGGCGAGGAGCTGGACATCAAGCTCGAGCATGACGAGGTGGACAGTATTGGCGGCCTGATCCTGCACTTGCTGGAGCGTGAGCCGGTGGCCGGCGACAGCGTCAGCTTCGATGGCCTGCATATCACCGTGCTGTCGGTCGAAGGCCACGCGGTAGGGCAATGTGTGGTGTCGCGGGAAGCCGGGGAATCCCCGGCCGACAGTAGCCTCTGATCAAGCGCCGACAGGTTTTATCGAGTAAAGAACGAGACGGCCGCAAGAGCGGCCGTTTTTCCCAGCCCGCCGGATTAGTTAAGTTCGGCTACTTTGGTTTCTTGTCCTGCTCCGGCCGAGGTTTGGCTGGACTGCCGGGTACCCACCAGCGCCCGGCGGTGGCCGTTGACTCGTCGGCTGGCATGCCGCGGGTCTTCCACATGGAAAAAAGAACCGAGCCGCCGATGAGGACGGCGGTAATCAGGAGGGCGATCTCGGTCGGAATCACAGTGGTGCCGAACCAAGCGTTGAGAATCATTTTCACGCCGACCACCAGCAGCACTAACGAGAGGCCGTACTTCAGGTAGTGGAAGCGATGGATGATGCCGGCCAGGGCGAAATACAGCGCTCGTAGGCCCAGGATGGCGAAGACGTTGGAGGTGTAGACGATGAAGGGATCGGTGGTGATGGCAAAGATTGCCGGGATCGAATCCAGCGCGAACACCACGTCGCTCAGCTCCACCAGTATCAGCACCATGAACAGCGGCGTCATGTAGCGCACGCCGTTCTGGACGACAAAGAAACGGCTGCCGACGAAGTCGTCGGTCACCCGGAAGTGGCGACGCATGAAGCCGACCACCCGGTTGTTCTCTATATCCGGCTCTTCGCCGACCGCTATCAGCATCTTGATTCCAGTGAAGATGAGGAAGGCGCCGAACAGGTAGATGACCCAGTGGAAGGCTTCGATGATCGCCGCCCCGGTCAGGATAAGCGTCGCGCGCAGCACTAGCGCGCCAAGGATGCCCCAGAACAGCACCCGGTATTGGTACTGGGGCGGCACGGCAAAGTGCGTGAAGATCAACACGAAGACGAAGATATTGTCGACGCTGAGGCTTTTCTCGATCAGGTAGCCGGTGAGGAACTGGATGCTGGCGGTCTCGCCCATGAAGACGAACACGCCTGCGGCGAAGATCATGGCCAGCGCGATGTAACCCAGGCTCAACCATAGCGCGTGCCTGACGGTGATCGGTTTGTTGTCCCGATGCAGGACGCCCAGATCCAGCGCCAGCAGCGCCAGTACAAACAGGTTGAAGCCAACCCAAGGCCAGACAGTTCCCATCTAATCCTCGCTTTCGTCTGCGGCTATCTTGCGTCTCGTGAGCCGAGGGTGGCCATAATGCCGCAGGAGCCAGTGGGTCGAAAGGGGGTTGGCGCGAGAATATGCGGAACAGGCGCACATCATGGAGGCTGCAGGAGCACGCCGGCTGCGAGGTGTCCTAGCTAGCCTCGTCCCATGAGGGCTTGGCGTAGCTGCGAATGCTCAAATAGCAGTATGAGCGGCAGGGACAGCGCGAAGGGCACCAGCAGATAGAACAGGCGGAAAACCAGCAGCGCGGCAATCACATCGGCGGGGTCGACTTCCGGTAGAGCCAGAAGAAACACCACTTCCAGCACTCCCAGCCCGCCGGGGGCATGGGATATCAGTGCGGCGGAAAACGAGGCCAGGAAAATGCCGAGCACCTGCAGAAAGCCGGGATTGCTTGCCTCGGGAAGCGCGAAGTAAATGATGGCGGCAGCACCCAGCAGCTCCATCGGCCCGAGGATCAGTTGCCAGGCCACGACGGACAGGCGCGGGTAGCGCAGTTCGAAGCGGCGGATCTTCAGTGGTTTGAAACCGAGCCCGCTGCCGAGCACATAGATGCCGACCAGCAGCAGCAGGAAAATACCGCCGACTGTTGCCAACCAGCGGGGCGCCTCCGGAAAGAAGCGGGTCACCAAGGCCGGTTCGATCAGCAGCACGAGCCCGCCAAGCAAGAATGTGCCCAGCGCGAACGTGAAGGAACAAAAGGCCACCAGCACGCCGACCTCGGGGCCAGAGAGACCCCGCGAAGTATAAGCGCGGTAACGGATGACGGCGCCTGAGAGAACCGAGGCGCCGATATTGTGCGCCACGGCGTAGGCGGTGAAGGAACAGGCTGAAATAAATCCCCAGGAGACCCGCTTGCGCAGATGGACCAGCGCCACTCGGTCGTAACCAGCCAGCGCCGCATAGGCGATCAAGGTGGCGAGGCCTGCCAGTAGCCAATGGCGCGGCGAAATAGCGGCCAGGCTGGCAATGACATCGTCAAGCGAGATCCCGCTTAATTGGTGATAGAGCCACCACACAGAGAACGCGACCGCAGACAGTCCAACGATCGGCCAAAGGTGGTTCTTGTTCAACTTCATCATTTAAATCTTCGCTGCTAGGTACCAGCGCTGCTGCCAAACAAGTTGGCGAGCCGAGAGCGTCATCTAAGAGCGTGCTGTCAAAACCGAGCGCTCAGGCAGAAGATGGCGGTGCGCGCGGACTTGGTGCCAACCAGGAAGCAGGGGTGGTTACCCCGCATTCATTAGCGGCAAGGGAGCCTCCGGGCGCGCCGGCCATTTCGGCGCTCAAAAAACCCGATCTGGCAGGACTGCCCCAAGCGGGAGTGTCGTCACCGCCGCTGTTTCCGGCAGTGGGATCAGTACCGCTATCCAGTTGAGCATAAAGGTGAGCGTGGAAGACCGCTGCAATAGCGTCGGGCGCTGCTGCTTCTGCTCTGGATTTACCAGCCGCCGATCCAGGCGGCAAGTTTGCGGTGGTCCCCGCCAGGATAGGCAGGCTCAGCACTGTCAGCAATACAGCCACGACGATCGGCGACGTGCCGATGTTTTTCGGCAGCCTGATCGATCGGAGTCTACTGATAAGGCATTCTGGCAAGGAAGACCTTCTCGTGCTTTTGTGAATGGGCAGAGCTCAGGCCTCTGTTAACTCCAGTCCTAAGAGTAAGTTGAAGAGGCCAATCAAGAAAAGCCATCAACAGCTCAGACCAGCGGCATTCCCCGTGGTTCAGTGATGCTTCCGGTCCCTTGGGGAGCAGTGCGGGCCTAGGCCGGCTGGCTTAGAGCCAGCCGGCAGCCGAGGCGGCGCCACTCATTGTATTGCCGCAAGCGCAGCTAGTTCGGATCCAAGGGTCTGCAGGGCCGAATGTCCCCGTGCCGCTTGTGCCTAGCGTCGACCGGACGGTGTGTCCGCGATGCCCGCAG
>DASULL010000025.1:0-3818 GCA_036278215.1 Gammaproteobacteria bacterium
CCTTATCGGCAAACCCCGCCGGCAGCGACGCCGCGGGCGCTTCCGCCCGCGCTGTCGCCACCTGCATCAGCCGCTCGGTGCGCCGGCTATCCCCCAACTGCGCCCGTCCAAACTCCGTGCGGGCCCACGCCGCTGTGGCAAACGCCATCACTTCGCCCTCATCCCTGACCACAATTCACTCCTCGACAAGCCCCGTCCACGGATGCTCCCCGCTGATGGGCCAATGTGGGTAAAGATCAGTTCCAGAAGCGGAGGGAGGATCGGGTCAATCGTCGCCGGACGGCTTGGAGCGGCTAGCCTTGAGCGCGCCACGCTGCGACTTTGCTGCCAGCCGCCGTTGCTTGGCGCCGAGGGAAGGCTTGGTTGGCCGGCGCGGCTTGGGCGCAACAGCGGCTTGCGCCACCAATGCCGCCAAGCGTTCACGGGCATCTTCGCGGTTCCGCTCCTGGCTGCGGAAACGGCTGGCCTCGATCAGCAGGACGCCGTCGTCGGTCATGCGCCGGCCGGCCAGGCGGACCAGCCGCTGCTTGACCGCCTCCGGTAAGCTGGGGCTAACGGCCACATTGAAGCGCAGCTGCACGGCGCTGGAAACCTTGTTGACGTTCTGCCCACCCGGACCGGAGGCGCGGATGAAACGCTCCTCCAGTTCCTGTTCGGGTATCGTGATAGTGGGCGTGGCCTGCAGCATGCGGATGAGCTCAATCGCGGAAATTGTTGAACTGCAACGGCATGCCGAGCTCCTGCTCGCGCAGCATGCGGATCGCTTCCTGCAGATCGTCACGCTTCTTGCCGGTGACGCGGATCTTATCGCCCATGATGGAAGCTTGCACCTTCATCTTCTGGTCCTTGATCAACTTGACGATCTTGCGCCCCAGGTCGGCATCGATGCCCTGACGCAGGGTCACCGTCTGCCGCGCCTCCTTGCCGGCCTGCTCCATTTTCCCCAGCTCGACGCAAGCCAGATCGATGCCACGGCGAGCTAGCTTGGCATAAAGGATGTCGCGCATCTGTTCCAGCTGGAACTCGGACTGGCCGGTCATCGTGACAACAGCCTCGTTGAGCTCGAACTTAGCGCCGGAGCCCTTGAAGTCGAAACGCGTATCGACTTCCCGGCTGGCCTGATCCACCGCGTTCCGGGCTTCGTGCAAATCGATTTCCGAGACCACGTCGAAGGACGGCATGGATGACTCCTTGTGTCAGTAACTTTCATTAATGCAGCCAGAGGGATGGGATTTAACCACAGAGACGCAGAGGACACAGAAAGACATTGGAGTGACCACAAAGGCACGAAGGCCAGGAAGACACACAAAGAAAGAGATTTTGCTTTGTGGGCTTTGTGCCTTCGTGGCGAATCTTCTCTCTTCCTCTGTGCCCTCTGTGTTTCGGTGGCGAACTTCCCCCACCTACTCCAGCCCTTCCAAGGCTGCAATCTCCGCCGCGGAAAAGCCAGCCGCCAAGCGCGCATCGACATTGAACGGCCCGCGCAGCCGCCCGCGCATATACTGCGCCAGCAATTGGCGAAAAGTCGGCTCCGGATCGAGGCCGCGCTGCCCGCAGGCGTATTTGAACCAGCGCGAACCGATGGCGACGTGGCCGATCTCCTCCCGCAGAATGATCTCGAGTATCGCCACCGTCTGTTCGTCTCCCGCCGCCCGCAAGCGCTCCAGCATAGCGGGCGTCACATCGAGGCCGCGCGCTTCCAGCACCCGCGGCACCAGCGCCATGCGTACCAGGTGGTCGTGTGCGGTGTCTTCGGCCATTTCCCAAAGGCCATTGTGCGCCGGGAAATCGCCATAGTCGTGACCAAGCGCGCGCAGCCGCGCGCGCAGCATCTCGAAATGGCGGGCTTCCTCCTCCGCCACCTGCAGCCAGTCGGCGTAGTAGTCGGCTGGCAGGTCGCGGAAGCGATAGACTGCATCCAGCGCCAGGTTGATCGCATTGAACTCGATATGGGTAATCGAATGAATCAGCGCGGCGCGGCCTTCCACCGTACTCAGACGCCGCTGCACCAGTTCCCGCGGCGCCACTAGCTGCGGCCGCGCCGGCCGCCCGGGCGGGCCGATAGGCGTGGGCGGCGGGCTCTCGTTCAAGCGCAGCCGGCCGGCCTGCCAGTCGGCGCACAGCGCGTGGGTGAGCCGTACTTTGGCGTCCGGATCGGCTTCGGCGAGCACTGCCTGGGCGCGGGCATGAAGATCAGTGGTCAGCATGTCGAAGCTCAGGAGCCGGTCCGCAGACCGATTACCAAATCCATTACGTTGGTGCCGGTCGGGCCGGTATAGAGCAAATCGCCGCTGGCGGCGAGCGCGCTGCCGGCATCAGCGGCGGCCAGCGCGGCGGCAGGTTCATAGCCGCCCGCGCGGCAGCGGGCTACGGTGCCGCCATCGATGAGCGCACCGGCATCTTCGGTTGGACCGTCGCTGCCGTCGCTGCCGGCGGCAAGCAGATACAGCCCGCTCCGGCCCTCGATGGCCTGCGCCGCCGCCAACGCCAGCCCCTGCATACGCCCGCCCCGGCCGGGCTCGGGCGGTAAAGTTACGGTCGGCTCACCGCCCCACAGATGAATTCCGGCCGGGCCGGCAGCGAGCACCCTGGCCAGCGCCGCACCGATATCGACTGCCTCACCGCGGATGAATTCGGCATGCCGATGCACCTCGAAACCGAGCTCGCCGGCCCGCTCGGCAGCCGCGGCCAAGGCTTGAGCGTTGGAGGCAACGATCTCCAGCCGGATATTTTCGAATACCGGATCGCCAAGCGGCGGCGCCGGCTCGGTCGTCAGCAGCGGGCGCAACTCTGGCGGCAGTTCGGCGGCAGCCACCGGCGCGGTCCGGCTGGCCGTCAGCGGCCCGGAGCCGATGACGGCCGGGTCATCGCCCTCCACATCGGAGATCAGCAGCACCAGCGCCCGCCGGCCGTCCAGCCGGCGCGCCAGTCGCCCGCCCTTGATCAGGGAACAGGCCTGCCGCAGCCGGTTGACGGCGTGGATATCCAGCCCCGACCCGAGCAGGTAACGGTTCAGTCGCTGCAGCTCGCCAACATCCGCCCCAGCCGGCAGGACTTCGACCAAGCTGGAGGCGCCACCGGAAAGCAGAAACAGAAACTGCGCATCCGCGGGCGCGGCGTCGATGAACTCAAGCAACGCTGCCCCGGCCTCCAGGCTGCGCTGATCGGGGATCGGGTGGGCCGATTCCAGCAACTGCACCGGCCGATTGCGCCAAATGACCGGATCGGCGTGCCCGCTCTTGGTGATCAGCAGCCCGCGAACAATGGCGGCGCCGAGCTGATCGGACGCGCCCTCGGCCATGGCCTCGGCGGCCTTGCCCAAGGCGATCAGGTGGACTGGGCCTGGCAGCGGCTGGCGCGCCAGCGCCTCACGCACGCAACGCCGACCGTTGACCGCAACCAGCGCGGCCCGGTAGATGCGCTGCAGCAGACGGCGGGGCTGCTGCATAGCGTCAGCCGGCAGCCTGCAGACCGGCCGCCAGGTCGCGCTGCAGATCGGCCAGATCCTCGAGCCCGACCGACAGTCGCAGCAGGCCCTCGGTGATACCGGCGGCAGCGCGCTGCTCCGGCGCGATCCGGCTGTGCGTGGTCGTGGCGGGATGAGTGATGGTGCTCTTGACGTCGCCCAGATTGGCGGTGATGGACACCAGCTTGAGACTGTCGATTAGTCGCCAGGCGGCATCCCGGCCGCCGGCCACCTCGAACGACAACATGCCGCCGAAACCGCGCTGCTGCTCGCGCGCCAGGGCATGCTGGGGGTGATCGGCAAGGCCTGGATAATGCACGGCCCGCACCTGCGGCTGAGCCTGCAGCCATTC
>DASULL010000026.1:0-11336 GCA_036278215.1 Gammaproteobacteria bacterium
CGCCACCGTGGCGCCGGTAAAGGCATCAGCCTGCGGGTGCATCCGGCACTGGTGCCGGTACGGCGCCTGCTCGCCAATGTTGATGGCGTGATGAACGCCATCATGGTCAACGGCGATCCGGTTGGCTCGACCCTCTATTACGGCCCCGGCGCCGGCGCCGGGCCGACTGCTTCAGCAGTGGTGGCTGACTTGGTGGACGTTGCCCGCGAAGTCAACACCGAACCGAAATACCGGGTGCCGTTCCTCGCGTTTCAATCGCATGCCCTGTCGGATGAGACGGTGGTCGGCGTGCAGGACGTCGAAACCCGGTATTATTTGCGGATGGATGCGCAGGATACGCCCGGCGTGCTGGCTGATGTGACCCGCATACTCGGAGATATCGGCATCAGCATCGAGGCGATTCTGCAGAAGCAGCCGCCGCCCGGTGCCGATCACGTTTCCGTCATCATCCTGACCCACGAAGTCAGCGAAGGGCGCATGGATGCGGCCATAGAGCGGATCGAGGGCCTGGAGACCATACAAGGGCGGCTGACGCGTATCCGCGTTGAGCATCTGGATTAACCAATTCGCAAAGAGACGATACGCATGCCGTTTCGACCCCGTTACACCGGCTTGATCGACACCTACCGCGACCGGTTGCCGGTCCGTGCCAATACCCGCATCATCAGCCTCGGCGAAGGCAGCACGCCGCTGATCCAGCTGCAGAATATCCCCAAGCTGCTGGGCAAAGACGTCGATATCTACGTCAAGTTCGAAGGCTTGAACCCGACCGGCTCCTTCAAGGATCGCGGTATGACCATGGCTGTCACCAAGGCGGTCGAGGAGGGCGCGCAGGCGATCATCTGCGCTTCCACCGGCAACACCTCCGCTGCCGCCGCTGCCTATGCCGCGCGCGCCGGCATTACCGCTTTTGTGCTGATCCCGGAAGGTAAGATCGCCATGGGCAAGCTCGCCCAGGCCATCATGCACGGGGCAGTGGTGCTGCAGATTACCGGCAACTTCGATGCTGGTATGCAACTGGTAAAGGATGTCGCCACGCAAGCGCCGGTTACTCTGGTCAACTCGGTCAATCCGTTCCGGCTGCAGGGCCAGAAAACCGCGGCCTATGAGATTGTCGAAGAGCTCGGCCGGGCGCCGGACTACCATTGTCTGCCGGTCGGCAATGCGGGCAACATCACCGCTTACTGGATCGGCTACAGCGAATACGCTGGCATGGACACCGCGGCCGATACCTATCATCAGGGCAACAGCCCCTACAAGAGCCACATCGTGGAAAGCCGTCCGCGCATGGTTGGCTATCAGGCCGCCGGTGCTGCACCTTTCTTGCGCGGTGCAATGGTGGACAATCCCGATACTGTGGCTACCGCCATCCGCATCGGCCATCCGCAATCCTGGCAACAGGCCTGGGCAGCGAGCAGGGAGTCGGAAGGCTGGTTCGATGAGTTCGAAGACGCCGAAATCCTTGTCGCGCAACGCCTGCTGGCGGAGAAGGAAGGCGTGTTCTGCGAGCCGGCGTCCGCTACTTCGCTGGCCGGTGCGATGCGGGACATCCGTTCCGGCAAGATCCCGGAAGGCAGCACCATCGTCTGCACCCTGACTGGCCACGGCCTGAAGGACCCAGACATCGCCATCAAGCAGTCCAGCGGTGCGGTCAGCACCGTGCCGGCGGAGCTGGAGGCGGTCAAGCGCGCCATTCTTGGTCGGCTCTGACCGGCTTAACGAGGAGAATGGCCGCTTTACCCGTTCTACACCTCCTCGTCCCGGGTTTGCGCGGGCCATTGCCGCCGGAAGCTCAGGACAGCGAACTCTGGCGGCGGCGGTTGCCGGCGTTTGCGCGGATTTTTGCCCGCGCTCGCCGGGAAGCGCTGCCGGCTGACAATCTGATCGAGCATCTGCGGGAGCTGTTTCAGCTCCCGGCCGGTGAGTTGCCCGCTGGTGCACTGGGTTGGCTGGGCGAAGGAGGCGATCCCGGCCAAGCTGGCTGGCTACGAGCCGATCCGGTGCATCTGCGACCGGACCGTGATCAGCTGATGTTGTTCGATGCCGCTACCCTTGATTTGGAAGCGACCGAAGCTGCCGCGCTGGTTGCCGCCTGTAATCGCCTGTTGCGCGAAGACGGCATGGAGCTGCACGCGCCGGTGCCGGACCGGTGGTATCTACGAGCCGACCAGCCGATGCGGCTGCGCACCGTTCCGGTAGCGGCGGTGGCCGGCCGTTATCTTCAAGGTCATCTGCCGCAAGGCGAAGACGCCCCGCGCTGGCTGAGTCTGATGACCGAGCTGCAGATGTTGTTGCATCAGGCGCCGGAGAACAGCTTGCGCGAGGATGCCGGCAAGCTCACGGTTAACGGGGTCTGGTTCTGGGGCGCCGGCACGCTGCCGAGCGTGGGCGGCGGCTGGCAAGCGGTGGTCGCCGATGAGCCGGTAGCACGGGGACTGGCTCGCGCCAGCGGTGCCACTCCGCTGCCCGTTCCTACGCATGCAGATCAACTACCTGTGGTCGATCGTTGTCTTACCGTATTGACGCCTCTTGCCGAAGCGTTACGAGCCGGCGATCTGGAGGGCTGGCGACAGGCTCTAGAGATGCTGGAAAGCCGGTTTCTCATGCCACTGCTGCAGCGCCTGCAGGCGCGCCAGTTGGCGGTCTTGACGCTTGAGACTGAAGGACTGCGGCTGACCATCAACCGGCGCGATCTGAGTCGTTTCTGGCGCCGGCCAAAGTCGTTGCGACACTATCTGGAGTTCTGATTTGCGAAAACGGATCCGGCGCAGGCCGCTACTGCGCGACCCAGCCGAACTGCCGGCGCATCTACCCGCCGTGGTGCGCCGCGTTTACGCCGCCCGTGCGGTAGCACCGGACGAGTTGGAGTGTTCGCTGGCGCGGCTGCATCCGGGCGAGAGCCTGAGTGGCTTGAAACCGGCGGTCGAATTGTTGGAGGCGGCCCTCGCCGAGCGGCTGCGTATTCTCGTCATCGGCGACTTCGACGCCGATGGCGCTACCAGCAGCGCGCTGGCGGTGCGAGCACTGCGCGCTTTCGGTCATGCCGATGTCGACTATCTGGTGCCCAACCGCTTCGAATACGGCTACGGACTGACGCCGGAGATCGTCGAACTAGCCAGGGAGCGCCAGCCGGATCTGCTTATCACAGTCGATAACGGCATTTCCAGCATCGCCGGGACGGCTGCCGCCAAGGCGGCCGGGATGCGGGTGCTGATCACCGATCACCACCTTCCCGGCGATACGCTCCCCGCCGCCGATGCCATCGTTAACCCGAACATGCATGGCGACGATTTCCCGAGTAAGCACCTTGCCGGCGTTGGCGTGATTTTCTACGTGATGCTCGCGCTGCGGGCGCGGTTGCGGGAAAAGGATTGGTTTCGCAGCGCTGGCATCCCCGAGCCGAACATGGCGGAGCTGCTGGACTTGGTTGCGCTCGGCACGGTGGCCGACGTGGTGGTGCTGGATTTCAACAACCGCATCCTGATCGACCAGGGCATACGCCGCATTCGGGCCGGGCGCTGCTGTCCGGGCATTCTCGCTCTGCTACAGGATTCCGGTCGTGACCCAGCTAGGCTGGTGGCCGCCGATCTTGGCTTTGCCGTTGGCCCGAGGCTGAATGCCGCGGGCAGGTTGGAAGATATGTCGCTCGGTATCGCTTGTCTGCTGAGCGACGATCCAGACCAGGCCGCCGCCATGGCGGCGCAGCTGGGTGAACTGAATCAGCAGCGACGGAAGATCGAGGGCGTCATGCAGGAGGAGGCGTTGACGCTGCTTTCGCGGCTCGAACAGAACGAAGCCGGGCTGCCGCCAGGATTATGTTTGATGGATCCGGGCTGGCACCAGGGCGTGATCGGCATTCTTGCTGGTCGGATCAAGGACCGTTTTTACCGCCCGGTGATCGCTTTTGCTCCGGCCGGAGAGGGCGAGCTGAAGGGTTCAGCAAGGTCGATCCAGGGCTTGCACATCCGCGACCTGTTGGAGCGCATTGCAACCCGCAATCCGGGCTTGATAGCAAAATTCGGCGGCCATGCGATGGCTGCCGGTTTGAGTCTTGCCGCTGACGATTTTCCTCGCTTCGAAGCGGCTTTCGCCGCCGCTGTCGCTGAAGAACTGAGTGACGAGATGTTGGCCCGTGAGTTGCTGACCGACGGCGAGCTGGCGCCGGATGAGTATGATCTACGGATCGCCGAGGCGTTGCGGGATGCAGGGCCTTGGGGGCAGGGTTTCCCAGAGCCGCTATTCGACGGCCTGTTCGAGATTTCCCAGAACCGGATCGTCGGCGGCCGACACGTCAAGCTGACCATGCAGCAACCGAATGGTGGCCGTTGGCTGGATGCGATCGCCTTCAACGGTGTCGAGTACGGCTGGCATGAACTCCGGCAAGCGGTGCGCCTTGCCTACCGGCTCGATGTCAATGAATTTCGCGGGCGTCGCAGCGTGCAGTTGCTGGTGGAGTACATGGAGCCTGCCTGACGGTAGAGCTGTCACCGGCGGCACGGCGGCGGGAGCAGTCAGCTCCCGCCGCGCGTTTTCAGGTTGCAGTGGACTACAGATAGCCCAGGTTAGTGAGGAAGGACCGCAGCAGTTCCACCGCCTTGGCGGACTCGGGGCTGCGCTTCGCTTCCATCTCCCAGTTCTTCAAGGCCGCCTGGGACAGCTTCTGCTGAATGTCCTGGGGCAGCACGTTGAGCTTCACGCCAAGCTCGCGCTGCGCCTTGGCCAGCGCGATTTCCTCCTGGTACTCGTACTCGTTGGTCCGTTCCCAGAACTGCTGGTCGAGGGTGTCGATGACGATTTTCCGGACATCGACCGGCAATCCATCGAGCGCCTTCTGGTTGATGATGAAGACGTCGGTGCCGGCGATGTTGAGTGCCGGGCGGACGTGGTACTTGGCCACTTCATACAGGCTCAGGCTGTAGGCGCCCTGCACCGCGCCCCAGTGAGCGCCGTCGATCACGCCCTGCGACAGCGCGGTGTAGAGTTCGGCGCCCGGTACATACGATGCCGCCGCACCTGCATCGGTGAGAAACACCTGCAACGTGCCGGACGAGCGGATCTTGAGCTTGGTGAAGTCGTCGTAGGAATTGATCGGCCGGCGCACCACCATCTCGGTCGGATAGACCTTGTCGGTCGAGTAGTACACGCCGAACTTGGCGGTCGCCTCGCGCATCATCTGCTCGAAGCCCATGTGTTTGTGGAAATAGGCCGCTTCCCAGACGTTGCGGAACGCAAACGGCAGGCCGGAGGCGACGCCGGCGAGCGGCACCTGGTCGATGATGTAACCGGGCGAGATAGTGCCCATCGGGATGATGCCGCGGCGCACGGCATTGAAGGTCTCCTTCGCGCTGAATAGCGTGCCGGCTTCGTATGGCTCCAGCACCAGGCGGCCGTCGGTGCGCTCCTCGAGTTTCTTCTTCAGTACCAGCAGGCTGTCCTTGTAGGAACTGCTGGCCGCCGGCCAGTGCGACTGCACGCGCCAAGTGGTGACTTCCTTTTTCTGGGCCGTACCCGGCATCGGCAGCAGCAGGAGCGACGCCGCCACTGCTGCAAGCAGCATCCGGATTCGTTTAACACGTAGAACTATTGGCTTCATGAGATCTCGCTCCTCCCGTTGAGCTCTTTGCTATTTAGAGTCCTCGCAGGCCTCCTGAGCAGTCATGCGGTGCCGCTGCAGCTGTTCCAACGGCAGCGGGCCTGACCCTTACAGGCCGGTCTGCCTGGTAAGTAGTCGCGCGGGAAAGAGGGAGAATGCTGTGCCGGGCACGGCAGGGATGATTGCCGCCGGTTGCCGGCTTGTGCCAAGCGCCGACGCAAAAAAGCGAGGGCGCCGAGGAAAGGATTCCCGCGGCGCCCTCGCTTAGCGAACGGCGTTGATCACCGGCTCCTGCCGGCTTACATCACCATGCTCGGCAGCCAGGTGGCGATGGCCGGGAACATGACGACCAGCGCCAGCCCGATCAGTTCGACTACCGTGTACGGAATCACCGAGCGGTAGATGTCGCCCATGGTGATGCTCGGCGGCACCACGCCCTTCAGGTAGAACAGGTTGAACCCGAACGGCGGGGTCATGTAGCCGATTTCCATGTTGATGATGAACAGGATGCCGAACCAGATCGGGTCGAAGCCCAGCTCGGTGATGATCGGCAGGAATACCGGCAGCGTGATCAGCATGATCCCGACCGGGTCCAGCACCATCCCGAGGAAGAACAGCACGGCCATCATGAAGATGATGGTGCCCCAGGGGCCGCCCGGGATGTGCTCCATCAGCCCGCTGATCAGCGATTGCGCGCCCATGGCCGAGTAGGCCGCGCTGAAGGCGTGGGCGGCGAACAGGATCCACATGATCATGGCCGTCAGCCGCAGGGTGCGGATGGCGGAGGTGCGGATGACCTCCCAGGTCAGGGCGCGCTGCACCACCGCTGAGATCAGCGCGCCGAGCACACCCATTGCCGCCGACTCGGTCGGGGTGGCGATGCCGGCGATGATGGAGCCGAGCACCATCAACACCACCAGGATCGGCAGAATGACCGATCGCAGGGAGCGGAAGCGCTCACCCCAGTCACCGCGCTCTTCCTTCGGCAGCGCCGGGCCCATTTCCGGCTGGAAAAAGCAGCGGATAGCGATATAGAGGGTCACCAGCCCGACCAGCAGCAGACCCGGCAGAATACCAGCGACGAACATCTTGCCGACGGAGACGCCGGTGATCAGGCCGTACAGGATCATCAGGATGCTGGGCGGCAGCAGCACGGCAAAGCCGCCGCCGGCATTGATGGCGCCAAGCGCCATTTCCTTGTTGTAGCCGCGCTCCAGCATGGCTGGCAGGGCGATGGTACCCATGGTGACCACGGCGGCACCGCTCAGGCCGACCATGGCGCCCATCAGCGCACAGATGCCGACCGTGCCGATGGCAAGCCCCCCGCGCACACCGCCCCACCACAGGTGCATCATGCGGTACAGATTGGTGGCTACGCCGGCGCGCTCCAGAATCATCGCCATGAAGACGAACAGCGGGATAGCGACCAGCGTGAAGCTGTTCATGCTTTCCCACATTTTGGAGGCGACCAGGTAGAACGCGTCGAAGCCCCAGGTGAAGTACAGGAAGATGACGGACACGCCGCCCAGCACAAAGGCCAGCGGCAGGCCCAGGAGAATAAAGACCAGCAGCGAGCCGAAGAAGAGGAGTGTCAGAAGTTCGATGCTCATGCGTGCTCCTCCGGAGCGCTCTCAGCAGCGAGATCGGCCGGCAGGGCCACACCGGCGACCGTCAGAATGTCTTTCAGGAGCTTGACGATGCCCTGCAGTAGCAGCAGCGCCGCAGCAACCGGGATCATCAGCTTGGCCGGCCAAATCGGCGGGTTCCAGGCTGACTGCGAATGCTCCCAGGTTTCCATGGATTCCAGCGCCAGCGACACGCCGAAATACAGCAGCGCGCCCATGAAGATGAAGAACATGGCCGACGTCAGCACGTCGATCAGCGCCCGCGTCCGGACCGGAAACTTGGAGTGGATGATGTCGACATTGACGTGGCCTTTGGAGATGGCGAGGTAGCCGCCGGCCATGATGGCGTATACGCCAAAGACGAGCTGGGCAAGCTCGTTGGTCCAGACGGCTGGCGCCCCGAACAGGTAGCGCATGAAGACTTCCGCCAGTATCAGGAAGAAGACCGGGATGATCAGATAAGCAGTAACTCGCCCGACCCATTCGTTCAGGCAGGTTATCGCGCGCATAAGGGCGTATAGCGCTTGCATGATTTTCTCCAAGCCAAAGGCAGGCTGGCTGGCTTGATTACAGCCGTCCTAAGCGGTATCAGCGGGTTTGAGAAGCGATCATTAGCGTCCTGCCAAATGAAAAACTGGTCCGGCCACGTAGGGCCGGACCAGTTCTCAACGCCGCTTACAGGTAGCCGAGTTCCGAGAGATACTTTTTCAGCATTTCGACCGCCTTGGCGGACTCCGGGCCGCGGGCAGCTTCTTGCTCCCAGATCTTCTGCGCGGTTTCGGTTAGCTTATCCAAAGCATCCTGTGGCAGCATGTTGACCTTCACGCCCAACTCTTTCTGGGCCTTGGCCAGCGCTTCTTCCTCCTGGCGCTGATACTCGGCAGTCCGCAGTACGAACTGTTCATCCAGAGTATCAATCACCGTCTGGCGGATGTCGGCCGGCAGCTTGTCGAGCGCCTTTTGATTGATGATGAAGACGTCAGTGCCGGCGATATTGAGCGCAGGCCGGACGTGGTACTTGGCCACTTCATACAGGCTCATGCTGTAGGCACCCTGCACCGCGCCCCAGTGGGCGCCGTCGATGACGCCTTGCGAGAGGGCGGTGTAGAGCTCTGCGCCCGACACGAAGGATCCCGAGGCGCCGGCTTGAGTCAGGAAGACCTGCAGTGCGCCGGAGGAACGGATCTTGAGCTTGGTGAAGTCGTCGTACGAGTTGATCGGATTCTTCACCACCATTTCGGTCGGGTAGACCTTATCGGTGGAGTAGTACACGCCATACTTGCCGACGGCATCGCGCATCATCTGCTCGAAGCCCATCTCTTTGTGGAAGTAAGCGGCTTCTTCGACTTTGCGGAATGCGAACGGCAGACCGGAAGCGACCCCCGCCAGCGGAACCTGGTCGATGATATAGCCCGGTGAGATGGTGGCCATCGGGATGATGCCGCGCCGCACCGCGTTGAAGGTTTCCTTCGCGCCGAACAGGGAGCCGGCATCATACAGCTCCAACACGAGCCGGCCATCGGTACGCTCAGCGAGCTTGTCCTTCAGGGAAATCAGGCTGTCTTTGTAGGAGCTGCTGGAGGCAGGCCAGTGCGACTGTACGCGCCACGTGGTGACTTCTTTTTTCTGCGCCATGCTCTGCACCGGCAGTAACATGGTTGCAGCCAGGGCGACCGCCGTAAGGGTGCGGGCTTTGCGAGTGAATGACGAACCGAATCTCATTTGGTTCTCCTCCGGGTATGATCGTCGAGGTAACAGTCTTACGAGACGCGGCTGATGTCAAGTCTGCGGTATTCAATTTCGCATAGCGGAATTTTTTCTGCCTAGCGGACAGGGCGTGAACAAGCTGAAAGAGCAAACTCGGCTCGGCAGCAACGAATCGAAGGGTGCCGATCGCAGAGGCTGGGCGTTATAACCTCTCGCTATAATACAACGGCGCTGGCCCGGGCTTGCCTCGGATCGCCTTCGAAGCCGAGGCGACGGTCGCGCTCAGCTGCTCTCGAAGGCGAGAGTTTTTGCCGCTGGCAACAACTCGTCCTGCGCCGTTCTCAGAGCCTGCCGATGCATTTTAGCCTGTCCTCTTCCAGATAAGCGTGATCAAGCTCGCTGCCGGGCTGTGATTGAGTTTTGCTCCAGCGCCTGGGCTTGTTTCCCCAGGTTTCGGCTGGTGGCCTTTTTCTGTGGTTGGATGTTGGCGGCCCACTGCTCGACCGAGTGCGCCCTGGTTGGATGCCCGCATGACTGCGACAACTTCATCGGTCGTTGACCGATTTACCGGCTTGGTCGCTTTTGCTGGCTCTGTACGCATCGTTGCGCATGTAGCCCCATTAACACTGCTGCCAGATCAGGGCGATAGAAAAATACCCGCCTGTATCAAGCCGTGATTAAGTTTTATCTGAACCTCCTCGCCACATTGCTTTACCCCTCCCCGGCGCTCTACCTGCTGGTGTTGTTGAGAAAACCCGCACTCGTGTAGCGTAAGAGCACAAGCGTTCGCAGCCTTTGTCGGCTGTAGGGCGGCGGTGCAAGGCGTAAGCCTAAGTAGAAAAACGGCTGATTCGGCCGACTTTTAAGGAGAGGAGCAGGATGTTTGACCGACATTTGCAAGCATGGCCGAGGTTTGCACCACGGCAGTTGAGACTGCCGCAGACGAGCGTTTACACCAACCTCGAAGTCTCTGCGCTGCGCTATGCCGACCAGCCGGCGATTAACTACTATGACACCGACATTACCTACGCTGAGCTGAAGCACGAAGCTGAAGCTATCGCTGGCTACCTGCAGCAGCTTGGTGTGAAGAAAGGCGACCGGGTGTTGCTGTTCATGCAGAACAGCCCACAGTTCATCATCGGTTTCTACGGCATTTTGCGCGCCGATGCGGTTGTCATTCCGATCAATCCAATGAATCGGACCGCGGAGCTGGAGCACTATATAAAAGACACCGGCGCCGCTGTCGCAATTTGCGGTCAGGAGTTGTTCCCAGCGCTGGCGCCACTGGTTGGCACGCACACCCTCCAGCACGTCATCGTGGCGGCTTACAGTGATTATGTCCGCCAGCCGACCGATCTGGTTTTGCCGGACCATGTAGCGATGGAGCGGCAAAAGATACAACAACCTGGTGTACGACTCTGGAGCGATGCCATCGCTGCCGGCGTGGTGCCGGGGCCGCACACGGCCGGGCCGGACGATCTGGCGGTCTTCCCCTACAGCTCCGGCACCACTGGCGCGCCCAAGGGTTGCGTCCACACTCATCGCTCGGTGATGGCGACCTTGGTTGGAGGTGTAGCCTGGATCCCGAGCAGTGCTGGTTCGGTTGTCCTGGGGACGCTGCCGATGTTCCATGTCACCGGCATGCAGGCCTGCATGAACAGCCCTATTTTTGCCGGCAGCAAAGTCGTACTGATGACCCGCTGGGAACGCCGCACCGCAGCCAAACTGATCGAGCGCTACCAAGTCAGCGGCTGGACCAATATCGCCACTATGGCGATCGATTTTCTGTCGGATCCAGACATCGCCAAGCACGACCTCTCCAGCCTGGCTGCGATCGGCGGGGGCGGGGCGGCGATGCCGGCGGCGGTGGAGGAGAAGCTGTTTCAGCTGACCGGGCTGCGCTACACGGAGGGCTACGGGCTCTCGGAGACGATGGCCGGCACCCACATCAACCCGCCCGACGCGCCGAAGGCGCAGTGCCTGGGGATTCCGGTGTTTGACGTCGACTCGCGGGTGGTCGATGTGGAGACGGGGCGGGAGTGCGGGGTGGGCGAGGTGGGCGAGATCATCACCCACGCCCCGCAGGTGTTCCAGGGCTACTGGAACCGCCCGGAGGCGACCGCCGAGGCCTTCCTCGCGCACGCTGGCAAGCGCTTCTTTCGCACCGGCGACCTCGGCTACTACGACGCCGACGGCTACTTCTTCCTGGTCGATCGGGTCAAGCGCATGATCAACGCCTCCGGCTTCAAGGTCTGGCCCTCGGAGGTGGAGGCGCTGCTCTACCGCCACCCGGCGATCCAGGAGGCCTGCGTGATTGCCGCCCCCGATGCCCGCCGCGGCGAGACGGTGAAGGCGCTGGTGGTGCTCGCCGCCGGGGCGACGCTGAGCGCCGAGGCGCTGATGACGTGGTG
>DASULL010000027.1:0-14690 GCA_036278215.1 Gammaproteobacteria bacterium
GACTGGCGTCAAATACTTCGATGTGTCGGCGCGGCCGGCGCCGGTCATGCCTAGCGCTTGCCAAAGCGGCGGCTGTGGCGGCTCGGTTGACGACCCCCGGCTCAAGCCGGCGCCGCCGAGCTTTGGCGCCGTCACCGTCAACGGCGTGGAGATCGAACCGGAAGCCATTGCCCAGGAAATCCAGCATCACCCGGCAGCGGACGGCGCAACGGCCTGGCGGGAAGCGGCGCGGGCGCTGGCTTTGCGCGAGCTGCTGCTGCAGGAGGCGCGGCGGCTGGGAATTGAACCGGAGCCGGAGCGGGATGCCGCCGGGCGCAGTGAAACCAAGGAAGACGCAATCGTGCGCGCCCTGCTGGAGCGGCAGGTGCAGCCGGGCACTGTGAGCGACGAGGAATGCCGCCGCTATTACCAAAGCCGGATCGAGCGATTCCGTACACCTGCGCTGTTCGAAGCCGCGCATATCCTGATCGAGCCGAGCAGCGATGACGAGCAAGCCTGGAAAACCGCCGAGGCGGAAGCCAAGGCGATCATAGCGGCGCTAGGAGACGACCCCGAATCGTTCGCTGCGGCAGCCCGGAAGTTTTCCAAGTGCCCGACCGCCCATCAGGGCGGCTCGCTGGGGCAGGTGCGGCGGGGCGAGCTTGTTACGGCCGTGCAGGCCGCTCTGGAAGGCTTGCCGGAAGGGACCGTTTGCCGCGAGCCGGTCCGCTCCCGCTTCGGCTGGCACGTGCTCAGGTTGCAGCGGAGAATCGAGGGCAGGCCGCTGCCTTTCGAGCTGGTCAAGGACAAGATCGCCGACATGCTCGAGGCTCGCGCCTGGACCGTAGCCGCTGCCCGCTATGCGACGGCGCTGGCGCAGTCGGCCGAGGTCGAAGGCGTACTGATCGATCCGGCTTCTCTTGGAAATGGCTGATGCTGACGCTAGGTGACGTCTTGGGCGCAGCCAAGCGCTCGACCCTCGGCTTTCAACGCTGGATCGCAGCCGCTGACCCGGACTTGGCCGCAGAGTTAGAGGTAGCGGCCGAGCGGGCGGAAACCTCACTGGCCGGCTTCGCCCGGGCAGCCGTAGCCGACTTCAGCCGCTACGCCGATGAGGAAGCCTGGGCACAACTCACCAGCATGCTGCGCGACAACGAAGATCCGGGAATCGCCTGTCTTGCCGCGATGGTGCGCTGGCGGCTGGCAAGGGATCGTTCCAGTGGTTTGTATGACGTCAGTTGAATGGAGCAGAACATGGGGAAAGCACCACCGACCGGAAAAGCTCCGCACGATACCGAGGACGCGCCGCTCAACCCCGCTCTCAAGCAGGAGCGGGACGCTTCTTACGGCCCGGATCATCAAGGTACCGACCCGATGGACACGGTATCCGTCAAGAAGGACGAAGGAACGGCTTGGCCGCTGATCTGGGCGGCGGTGACGATTGTCTGCGTGATCATCGCCATCTTCCTGCTCGTGTTCTGAAGCGCGCCTGGCGGCCGTTCCGGACTTAGATCCTTAGGGATTTCTCCAGGGCCACCTTGCCGCCTCGGATTAAGCTTGTGGTCAAGGGCGGCTACAGAATCATCCGGATCAACAACTCTCCGAGCGTCCCAATCAGCGACATCATCAGCGCTCCGCCGAGCGCCCAGCCGAAGCTGTCGATAGTGAGGTGGTCGGTCAGGCTGTCCGTGACCTTGAGCAGGATGGCGTCGATGATCCAGCGGGTGATGAAGGCGAGCAACCAAGCCAAGCCCAGTGTGGCGACGGTAAAGACCGCAAACAGCAGCCAGCCGAGCAGGAAGTTCAGCACGCCGAAAAGAGCGCCGACCAGCAGTGCGCTGCCGAAACTCTTGACGTGAAATCCCGGCAATATTTCGGCGGTGAGCCAGACGGCGAATGACAGGATCAGCCAAGACAGGAGCAGACTCACAGCGTGTTTCCTCTATTGGTAGAAAAGCGGGATTTATCCATCCTCGGCCCTGGGTTCCGATAACAGTCTTGGCGCATGTTCGAATTTCCTGAAGCGGCTGCTCAAAGATAAGGGCGGCTGGCTGTTTTTCTCAAAAATGCCGCGCTTTTAGCTCCGCCAGCGGGTATTCAGTGCCACGCCAGCCTACTGTGCCGTGCCTGAGCGCCAGTAGAGCCGAGCGCCAGCACATGAACAGGCTGATCAAGGTCGCCAGGGGTGCCAGCAACAGCATCCAGCGCGGCCAGTCGGTTGCACGGATAAGGTTGTACAGGCTGGCCGCGCCAAGGAACAGCGTGAGAGCGCTTGCTGCCCGGGCCAGCGGCGTGCCGAGGAATAGCCCAGCCAGTGGCCAGAGTGCCACCAGAACGATCAGCAGGGTCGTGGCCACCAGTTTGCTGAGCCGATAATCGAAAGCGGCAAAGCCATTTTTGCCAAGACCGCGAATCATAGCGAGGGTGGATGGATACCAATCGACGCTGATGGCAGCGGTGCCGAGTAGAACATCAGTGGTGGCGCCGGCGAGTTTGAGCCGCTTGCCCAGCAGCACGTCGTCCAGGGGCGTCATGGCGACAGCGGCATGGCCGCCGGTAACCTCATAAACCGCCCCCCGCACCAGATTGAAGGCACCGACGCCGGCGAACCGCCGGCGGTCGTGCCGGACCAGCCAGGGCCGGAACATCAGCAGAAAGCTGGCCAGGAAAAGCACCAGCAGCATGCGCAGCAGTGGCGACCGCGCTTGCAGCTCCGGTAGAACGACCAAGTGATCCAGCTTGTGCTCCACCGTATAGGCCATGGCTTGCCGAAGAGTCATCGGAGCGAAGCGGATGTCGGCGTCGGTGAACAGTAGATACTCGCCCTGGGCTCGCTGCGCGCCGAGGTGGAGGGCGTAGGATTTGCCCATCCAGTGAGCGGGGATCTCTTCGATATGCAAAACCATGAGGCGTGAATCTTCTTGCGCGAGGCGGTCGAGGATGGCGCCAGTGGCATCGCTGGAGCGGTCGTTGACGGCGATCAGTTCCAGCGCCGGGTAATCGGCCGCCAGTAGCGAGCGCAGTGCCGGCTCGATAGTGGCGGCTTCGTTCCGCGCCGGGATGATGATCGACAGCAGTGGCGTGGCTCCGTCGATCGGCTGGTCGGTCAACTGCTGGAGCTGTCGGAGTCCGTGAAACAGCAGAACGGCAAAAGGCAGGGTCGCCAGCAGAGCGAGTAAGGATAGCCAGGAAGGCAGGTGCATGAGTCGAGACTTCCTCCAGGCGGTATGTAGATGTTGCTTGATGGTGCAGTCTATCCCAATGGCCGATGCATGCCCTGGTAGCGGTGATTGCCGGCGTAGCTTGTAAGTTGTTGCCGCCGGCCCGAATTCCCCCGAACTAGCGGCACTGACCGTGCCTCATCGATCGAATGGCAACCAAACACCCTTTTCCCCAGCTTCCCTACGATCCGGCTGCCCTCGTGCAGCGATTACTGCCCGAGGGCAGCCGGCTGCTGCTGGTCGGCGAGTCGGGAGCCGGTAAGTCGACTCTGCTGGCGAAGCTGGCCGCGGTACTGGCCGGGGAGGCGCGGGCCTGCTTCTGTCTCAGTGCCGATCCGGGTTCGCCGGCCTTCGGTGTACCCGGGGCAGTTAACCTGGCCGAGTGGCGGGGCGGCGGTTGGCAGGCGCTGGACTTGGAAGCGGTCTGCTCGCTGGATGCCGGCCGGTTTCGGCTGCCGTTGCTGACAGCGGTGCGGCGGCTGCTGCAGCGCGCCCCGGTGGGCACCTTGCTGATCGACACGCCCGGCTTGGTGCGGGGCCCGATCGCCGCCGAACTGCTGGAAGGGCTGCTCGACGTGGCGGCGGTGCAGCGGGTGCTGGTGTTAGCGCGGCAGCGGCAGGCGTTGCCGCTGGTGGCGACAGTGCGCACGCTGGCGCCCCAGGCTTATTGGCTGCAGTCGCCGCCGGAGGCTGTCGATCCGAGCCGGGAGATCCGGGCGCAGCGCCGGACCATGTTGTGGGATGCGTATCTCGCCGGAGCGGCAATTCACACCATCAAATTGCAGCGATTACCGCTGCTGGGCATCCCGCCGCAGGACGAAGCGGCATGGCGCGGCCGGCAGGTCGGACTGTTACGCGACGGGCGCACGATCGCGCTCGGCGAGGCGTTGCGAGCTAGAGGCGGCGTTTTGACGCTGCGACTGCCGAGGGCGCGGCTACGGCCGGAGGCGCTGGTAGTGCGTGACGCCGTGCGGGCCGAGCGGTTGCTGGTAACCGGCAGGGCGGCGGTTACTCCGTTGCCGCCACTAGAGGACGAAGGCAAAGCAAGTGTCGCTCGGCGTCTTGGCGAATTCGAGGTCACGCTGGTTAATGGGGTGTTCGGTGACCCGCTGCTGCGGGTCAGACTGCGGCGGGAGCGGCGCAGTCTGCTGTTCGATCTTGGCGATGCCAGCCAGCTATCGGCCGGTGCGCTGCATACGGTAAGCGACGTATTTATTACCCATGCGCATATCGACCATATCGGTGGCTTTCTCTGGTTCCTGCGCCACCGCTTGGGTGAGCCGGAGCTGTGCCGGGTGTATGGCCCGCCGGGGCTGGCCGACCACCTCTCGGGGTTTTTGCAAGGCGTGCTGTGGGACCGCATCGAAAATCGCGGGCCTTTGTTCGAGGTGCTCGAGCTGCACACTGACCGAGTCGAGCGTTGCCGCCTGCAAGCTGGATCTGCTCGGCAACAACTTGGCAGCCAGGCTGTTACCGATGGCCTGTTGTTAGCCGAACCAGGTTTCCAGGTGCGAGCCTTGCCACTTGACCATGGTTTCGGCACGAGCAGTCTCGCCTATAGCGTGGAAACACCGCGCCAGCTGAAGGTGCGTAGAGAACGCTTGGCGGCTCGCGGTTTGCTGCCGGGGCCGTGGTTGGGCGCACTCAAACGGCGAGTGCGGGAGGGCGATTTAGCGGGAGTGATCGAGACACCGGATGGGCGATGTCAGGACGCCGCTGCCTTGGCGCGAGACATTCTGTTCGATAGCCCCGGCGTGAAGCTTGTCTACGCCACCGACTTCGCCGATACGATCGGCAACAGAGGGCAGCTGACGGCATTGGCGCGTGGCGCCGATCTCTTAATCTGCGAAGCGACCTTTCTGATGGCCGATGCCGATCAGGCGGAGCGGACCGGTCATCTAACCACCCGAGCCTCCATAGAGATCGCGGCAGCGGCGCAGGCACGGCAATTCATTCCGTTCCATTTCTCGCGCCGCTATCAGGACAGGCCGGGCGAGATATATGCGGAGCTGCGCGACTTGCAGTCTCGATTGCAGCTAAAAGGAGCGTTGATCGAGGTGACGATGCCCAATGGCGCTGCTAAGAAAAACGGAATAAATTAGTGATTCCTAATGTACGTCATGGGGAGTAAAAATAAGGCTTTAATAGCTTTTTTATTCTTATTCTCGCAAGAGGTGAAGATCCGATTGGCAGGTCCGCCGCCGGGCGGTTGTCCGCGGTTGCGGAAGATCGGAGTGCCGGGGGGCAGGCTAGGCGTGCGTAGTTACGGCGCGGCTAGTAGAGCGCCGACTTCGGCGGAAACAAAAAAGCCCTGCGTGGGCAGGGCCTTTTGATCGAAGCAGAAGTCTTACTTGTACATCGACTTCTTGAACATCTGTTCCTGCTTCTGCGCGTTCCGCTCGAGCTGGAACTGAGTCGCCTTGGCGATGCCTTCGGCGCGGTTGGCGAGTTCCTTGGCTTCGGTCGCGGCGTTCATGGCCGCCTCGGCCTTGGCGTTGGCTTCGTTCGCCGTCTCCTGCGCTTGGACTACCTGCTGGCGGACCTCTGCCAGGTCGCCGCTGGCGCCGCCCTGGTCGGTGGTGGCGCAGCCGGCGGTCAGGACCAGTGCCAGAGCCGCAGCGGACAGGCCGGGGAGCAGTTTAATAGTGCGCGACATTACAATGTCTCCTTCTTCCGTGTTGTTTTTGCGCCTATCTGATGTATAGGCCCGCTCAGAAGTCTAGAAGCAGACTTACACGAAGTACAAGCTTCATTAAAAAGTCGGGTTATTATGATGCCTTTTAGGACGCTCCGCTAGCGCCTAGGTAGATTTCTTCTGCCTTTTCGGTGTCGCCTGTTGGCGACGCTCCAGAACGCCTTCAGGGCGACGTGAGCGATTTCTCGGCATGGCCATGCTTAGCGGATGAATACCCGCGTTCCGACGCCGACCAGCCGGCTCAGCTGCTCGATCTGCTCGTTGGTAAGGGCGATACAGCCTTGCGTCCAGTCGAAGCGGGCGTGAATGTTGGGATCGCCGCCGCCAATTCCATGAATGCCGATGTGCCCTCCAAGCGGGGTGTTTTGCGGCGGATAGTTGCGGCTTGCCAGCGTATCAAGGAAAGCTTCGTGTGTGATGGCATCGATCAGGCCCGCTTGGTGCGCTCGCGCCATGTGCGCCTGGGTGGGGTAGTTCAGCCCAAGAAAAATGTGGAAACGGCTGTTCTGGTTGACGTGGATGATCCGAAACTCGCCCAGCGGCGTGGTAGCATCGCCCGCCATATGTAGCGGCGCCGGACCGCCACTGCCCAGGGCAACGTTGCGAAAACGCTTTACCGGCGTATAGCCGCGATACACGTCGAGCCGCCGAGCGTGGGTATCGATCAGAACCCAGGTCTCCTTCGGTTCGGCAGCGGTGGCCGGTGTGCTGGCGCCCAGCAGCAGTGCGAGCAGCCAGATGCGGATCATCCTGGCCGGGCGTAGCGAGCGTTCTTGGTAAGCGCGCGTGTTCAAAGAGTCGGACGGCAGGTTAGCGGCCCGGGAGCTGGGCCAAAAACTCTTCCAACTGGTCGAGGTCGAACGGCCAGCCGAGTTCCTGCCGGCTGGCTGCATCCTGAACCACGGGAATGCGAATGCCGTAGCGTTCTTCGAGTGCCGGGTCGTCAAGAATATCGGTATTAGTGACGGTGATGCGCCCTTCTGCAAGCGGTCGGGCAAGCAATTCGCTGGCTTGGTCGCAAAGGTGGCAGCCATCGGTACCATAGAGGATGAGATGAATCGACATCGGGATATTGTTCCTGGAATTTCGCATTGTGCCGCGAACGCCGGCGCATGCAAGAGCAGTACGCCGGAAGTGGCAACCGTACGATGAACAGCCTACATGATACCGCGCCTCGGCCGGCCCTGGATCGCCGCCTGTGCTTGGCGCCGATGATGGAATGGACCGACCGGCACTTCCGTTATCTGCTGCGCCTCGGTGCACCGCAGATGCTGTTGTATACCGAGATGGTGACGTCGGCCGCGCTTGTCCATGGCGATGCCGCCCGGCTGCTGGCGTTTCATCCGGACGAGCAGCCGGTGGCGCTGCAACTGGGCGGGAGTAATCCGCAGGAGCTGGCGCAGGCGGCGCGGTTAGGGGAGGCGGCCGGTTACGCCGAGATCAACCTCAATGTCGGCTGCCCCAGTGATCGGGTGCAGTCGGGTCGGTTCGGCGCCTGTCTGATGGCCGAGCCGACGCTGGTCGGCGACTGCGTCGCGGCCATGCGTGAAGCCGTGCGGGTGCCGGTAACGGTGAAGTGCCGGATCGGGATCGACGACCAGGACTCGGAAAGCGATCTGCGGCGCTTTATCGAAACCGTGGCGGCAGCCGGCTGCTCGGTCTTTATCGTGCATGCCCGCAAGGCCTGGTTGCAGGGCCTGAATCCGAAACAGAACCGCGAGATCCCCCCGCTGGACTACGACAGGGTGTATCGGCTCAAGCGCGACTATTCGCAGCTCACCGTGGTGCTCAACGGCGGTATTACCCGGCTGGAGGCGGCGCGGGAGCACCTGGCTCGGCTCGATGGTGTGATGATCGGCCGTGAAGCATATGCTAATCCGCACGCTATGATGTGTTGGGATGCCGCGCTCTACGGTGGCGCTGAGCCGCCTTCGCCGCACGCGCTGGTGCGGGCGTATCTGCCGTATATCGAGCACGAGCTCGCCGCCGGAACGCGGCTTGCGTCGATGACGCGGCACATGCTGAATCTGTTTCAGGCGGTGCCCGGTGCCCGGGCTTGGCGGCGGCATTTGAGCGAGCATGCGTTCCGGCTTGGCGCGGGCGTGGAGGTGATCGAGGCGGCACTGGCGAAGGTGCCGGAGCGGCTGGACTTGGTGATGGCGGAGCCGGCGGGTTCTTGAGGGTATCGAGGCGGGCGGTGGTGTCCGCCTTGCTTGCGTCGTATCGGCAGAAGCTGAAGAATGGCGAACGTTGGCGGTTCTGGCATCGTGCCGCCGCGGAGGAGAGTAATGCCCGCATCGATTCAATATGACAACCTGCCAATGGGCTGGATCGGCGACTGGGCTGGCCGACGTGCCGCGATTACCCCGCGCCGCGTGGCGTTATACGACGCCGCTACCGATACTCGCTACACCTATGCCGAGATGAACGACCGCGCCAGCCGGATTGGCACCTATCTGGTCGACCGGCTGGGATTGAAGAAAGGCGACATCGTTTGCTTCATCGCTCGTAACCGCATCGAGGCGATCGATCTCTACCTGGCCTGCGGCAAGACCGGCATCATTCTGGCTCCGCTCAGCTATCGCCTCACCAAGCACGAGCTGGACGATCTGATCGCTCGCATCCGCCCGCAGATGCTGTTCTACGAGGATGTGTTCGCGGAGCTGGCCGAGTCGCTGGCGCTGCCGGAGTCGGTCGGCAAGACCATGGTCTGGGAGGACGGCGTTAGCGCTTGGCAAGGCGAAGCCCTGGCTACTGAGCCGCGAGACATTAACATCCCTCTGGCGCAGAGCGATCCTTATCTCTACATCCATACCGGCGGCACTACCGCGACGCCAAAGATCTGCGTGGTGCCGCATCGGCAGATGCTGTGGAATTCGCTGGATATCATCGTCACTTCCAGCGGTGCGCTTGCGCAGCAGCGCGAGCTGCTGACCTTCCCGCTGTTCCATATCGGCGGCTGGAACACGATCACGCCGATGTTCCATGCCGGCGGTTATACCGTATTGCTGCGCGAGTTCGAGCCGGGGGAGGTGCTGGAGTTGATCGAGCGCGAGCAGATCACCCACTTTGGCGCAGTCGAGGCGATGCTGCTGTTTCTAGCGCGCCACCCGCGGTTTCGCGAGGCCCGGCTGGAGTCGCTGCATGGCATTACCACCGGCGGCGCGCCGTGCTCGCCGCCGGCAATGCGGCCGTTCTGGGAGCGTGGTGTGCCGGTGACGCAATCGTACGGCCTGACCGAGGCCGGGCCGTCCAACTTTACCTACGGAGCCATCGACCACAGCCTGGATGAGGTGTGGAACTACAACGCCAGCATCGGCACCACCTTCTTCCATAACGACTACCAAATCGTCGATCAGCAAACCTTACAGCCGGTGCCGCGTGGCGAAGTCGGCGTGCTCTGCATGCGCAGCCTGCACAACTTCGAGCGGTATCTCGACCAGCCGGAGCGGACGCAGCAAGCCTTTCTGGACGGCGGCTGGGTATATTCCGGAGATCTGGCCCGCGAAGACGAAAAAGGCTACGTCTATCTCGTCGGCCGCGCCGACAACATGTTCATCACCGGCGGCGAGAACGTATCGCCGGAGGAAATCGAGAACATCGTGCGTCAGCATTCCTCGGTCGCCGAGGTGGCGGTGCTTGGTGTCGCCGATGCCAACTGGGGGCAGGTACCGCTGGCGTTGGTGGTCCCCAAGGCGGGCGCTGCGATCGATCAAGAGGCGCTACTCGAGCATTGCCGCCGTTATCTGGCTGGCTACAAGATTCCACGCCGGTTCGAAGTGGTCGAGCAGCTGCCGATGGCTGGGCCGGGCAAGGTGGACCGAAAGATTTTAAAGGCACGGTACGGAGCATGAAGGGACGGGTACTTATTGTCGCCGGTTCGGATTCCGGCGGCGGTGCGGGAATTCAGGCGGACATCAAAGCCGTTACCGCCCTCGGCGGTTTTGCCATGACGGCAATCACTGCGCTGACCGCACAGAACACGCTGGAAGTGCGCGATGTGCTGCCGGTGCCGCCGGATTTTGTTCGCCTGCAGATGGACGTCGTGCTCGACGATTTGGGGGCGGACGCCATCAAAACCGGCATGCTATTCGACGCCGACGTGATCGAGGCGGTGGCGGCGGTGTTGAAAGCCCGCTGTCCCACGACACCGGTGGTGGTCGATCCGGTGATGGTCGCCGAAAGCGGCGCCCGCCTGCTGGCGCCAACGGCTATCGATGCGCTGTGCCAGCGACTCATTCCGCAGGCGACGGTGATTACGCCGAATCTGCCGGAAGCGGAAGTGCTGCTCGGCGCGCCTATCCCTGACCTGGCAGCCGCGCGCCAGGCTGCCGCCGTGCTGCAGGAGCGGTTCAAGGTTGCCGTCCTGCTGAAGGGCGGGCACTTGCAGACCAAGAATGTGACCGATGTGCTGGTGACCGCCGACGGTCACGAGCTGCTGTATACCGGTACCCGCCTGGACAGCACCAGTACTCACGGCACTGGCTGTACCTTGGCCTCCGCCATTGCCGCCCGCCTGGCGCAGGGGTTGGCGCTGGAGGATGCGGTGGAACACGGCCGCGAGTATCTGCGCGAAGCTATTCGTACCGCAATACCGCTGGGCAAGGGCGCCGGTCCGGTGAATCACGGCCACTGCTGTGGGCCGTTCGAGTTGGGCGCTAGCAGGGCAGGTCTGTAGGACAGCAGCTCGCGGTGGCTGTGCCGGCCTGTTGGCCGGCTGTCGCGGCTAAAGACCGCTCCTACAGGAAAATGGTGGCAGCCTCTTCTGTTGTAGGAGTACCCAAAGGGCATAGAGGGCTTTAGCCGCAAGACGGCCGCGGCAGCGGCCGAGGTGTCGGCCTCTCGGCCGGCTTGTCGGGGCTGAAGCCGTGAGGCCGTTCATGGGTCCATTGGGCCCTTTACGGAGCCTCCCACAGTAGAGGCTGCTACAAGGTGCCTTTGTGATCAGGTCCTCTTCCGGTTCCTGGGGTTACTCCAGCGCTTTTTTCTCTGCCTGCTGGAGTTAGCACCTTCCTGTCAATTCCAGCCAGATCCTGCGGCTGGTCTACGTCGATTAGCACGCCGGGATCATCCACTTCGATCCGGACCAGACGCTCGCCAAGACTGCGTAGAACCGCCTGCGCGCCGCTGTCACCATCAAGCGCCAGCAACTGTGGGGCCAGCGATGCGGAGAAACCGACCGGATGGCCGCGCCGGCCATGGTAAACGGGGGCTGCCGCCAGCGCGCCGGCGCGTAGCGCGGCGGCGACCTTGGCGGCCGTCTCCGGTCGCAGTAACGGCATGTCGGCCAGGACGATCAGCCAGCCGGCGGCATCGGCGGAGGCGCAAACGCCGGCTGCCAGACTGGCGCCTTTGCCGCGCTCGGCGGCTGCGGTTGCCACCGCTGTCCAGCCACGGGCCGTCAGCGCCGCGATCAGGTCTTTGCGGCCGGGCCGGGTCACTACCACCTGCCGGTCAACCGCACCGGCTACCGCGTCGGCGGCGGCTACGGCGAGCATCCGGCCGTCCGGCAGATGGACGGAGAGCTTGTCGCCGCGGTAGCGGCGGCTCTCACCGCCGGCGAGCAGTACGGCGCAGATCATGCCGCTCTCCCGTTGCCGTCGAGCGCCCGGCAAGCACCGCAGCCAGCTGCTCCAGATTGTGCAGGTTGTGTATCGGCCGGAACTCGTCGACATGCGGCAGCAGGGCGCGCACGCCAGCGGCACGGGCCTCAAAGCCTTCATAGCGCAGCAGCGGGTTGAGCCAGATCAGTCGCCGGGCGAGCCGATGCAGGCGGCGGATCTCCGACTCGATACCGGCGCCGGCATCCCGGTCCAGGCCGTCCGACATCAGCAGCACTACCGCTCCCTGCGCCAGCAGCCGGCGGGCATGGCGGCGGTTGAACTCGGCTAGTGCCTGGCCGATGCGGGTACCGCCGGACCAATCGCTGACCCTGGCGCCAACCGCTGCCAGCGCCGCGTCCGGGTCGTGCCCGCGCAGCTGGCGGGTGACATCGGTCAGGCGGGTGCCGAACAGCAGGGTATGCACATCCGGTCGCTGCGCCGTCAATGCGTGGGCGAACTGCAGGAAGATGCGGGCGTATTGGCTCATGGAGCCGGAAATGTCGCAAAGAATCACCACTGTCGGCGGGCGAGTGCGGCGGGTGCGGTACAGCAGATCGATGCTGTCGCGGCCGCTGCGCAGGGCGCGCAGGGTTGCCCGTGGGTCGGGCTGAACGCCGTGCGGATCGGGCCGGAAGCGGCGCACCGGCAGCTGATCGAGACCCAGCCGCATACGGGCGATGGCGGCACGGGCCGCAGCCAGTTCGGCGACACTCATGCTCTCGAAGTCCCGGTGCTGGAGTTGTTCCTGATCCGACCAGGTCGGGCTTGCCTCGACCTCGATGCGCTCGCCTTGGCCGCTGTCGTTCAACTCACCCGGAGCGAGCGCTTCCGCCAGTCGGCGGACAAGCTGCGGCCCGGTCTGAATGGCGCCGCTCGGAGCGCGGGCAAGCAGCAGGCCGAGCATGCGCTGGAGCAGCTTGGGATCGCGCCAGAAGACGTGGAAAGCCTGATCGAACAGGGCCTGCTGCTCATGGCGATCGATGAATACCGCCGACAAGGCGGCGTGCAGATCGGCACGCCGGTCGATCCCGATACAGTCGACCGCGCGCAGCGCGTCGATGATGCGACCGGTGCCGACCGGCAAGCCGGCTGACCGCAACACCCGGCCGAAGTGGAGAATGTTCTCCGGCAGTCGGCCGTGGCGCTGGTCAGCTGAAGCGGGCATTGGCGATCTCGGCGTTGATCTCGGCGAGCAGATCCTGAATTGCCCGGCTATCCAGCCGGTCCAGATCTTCCTGGTATTTCAGCAGAGCGCCCAGGGTGTTGCTGACGACTTCGGGGTCGAGGCTGAGGGTATCGAGCGCCAGCAGGGCATTGGACCAGTCGATGGTTTCGGCCACACCCGGCAGCTTGTAAAGATCCAACTGGCGCAGGCGCTGGACGAAGGCGACCACCGCCACCCCGAGCCGGTCCACCGCTGCCGGCACCCGCTGCCGCAGAATGGCGAGTTCGCGGGCCGCGTCGGGATAATCGACCCAGTGGTACAGGCAACGGCGCTTGACCGCATCATGAATCTCACGGGTGCGATTGGAAGTGATGATGACGATGGGCGGTTGCTGGGCGCGCAGAGTGCCAAGCTCCGGCACGGTGATCTGGAAGTCGGCCAGCACCTCCAGCAGGAAAGCTTCGAAGGGCGCGTCGGTGCGGTCCAGTTCGTCGATCAGCAGCACCGGCGGGCCGGCCGGGTCCGGTTCCAGCGCCTGCAGCAGCGGCCGGCGGATCAGGAAGCGCTCGGAGAAAACATCGTGGCCGAGTTGCTCGCGGTCGGTCTGGCCGGCCGCTTCGGCCAGCCTGATTTCGATCATCTGCCGTGGGTAATCCCATTCGTAGACGGCGGCGGCGACATCCAGGCCCTCGTAGCACTGCAGTCGCACCAGCCGCCGGCCTAGCCGCTCGGCCAGCACCTTGGCGATCTCGGTCTTGCCGACGCCGGCCTCGCCCTCAAGAAACAGCGGCCGACCCAGGCGCAAGGCGAGAAACAGCACCGTGGCGAGGCGGCGGTCGGCGACGTAGTTGCCCGCCTCTAAAACGGAGATTAGCGCGTCGATCGAGTCGGGAAGCGGCAGCGGTGGATCGGCCGTCATAGCGTAGCCTCAAGACAGAATAGAGCGTGTCGGGTTCACCACAGAGACACAGAGACACAGGGACACAGAGGACACAGGGGAAGAATTTAAGATTCACCACTAAGGCACGAAGTGCACAAAGAATCACAAAGTAAAACCTCTTCCTTTGTGGCTCTTCGGGTCCTTGGTGTCTTTGTGGTTTAGTCTCCCGCCTTCTCCGTGCCCTCTGTGTCTCCGTGGCGAATTACCTGCCTCCTACTGGCTCGCCAAGGCTGCCGCCACCGCGCGGCGAGCGATGACGCCGACCAGATGCGCACGGTAGGCGGCGCTGGCATGCAGATCCTCGTTCATGCCGTCCGCCGAGACGCTGATGCCGGCCAAGGCATCTGGCCGGAAATCCTGGCTCAACGCCTGCTCCATGGCCGGAACGCGGAACACGCAAGGGCCGGCACCGGTGACCGCGACGCGGATGCCGTTGGCTGTTTCCGCGACCATGACGCCAACCAGCGCATAGCGGGAAGCCTGTTGCGCGAACTTCACGTAACCGGCCCGCCCTGGTATGGGAAAACGGACTTCGCGGATCAATTCGGCCGGGTTCAGCGCCGTCTCGAACATGCCGGTGAAGAAGTCGTCGGCGGCAATTTCGCGCTCGCTGGTCACCACCGTGGCGCCAAGGCCCAGCACGCCAGCGGGGTAGTCGGCAGCGGGATCGTTATTGGCGATGGAGCCGCCAATCGTGCCCATGTTGCGAACCTGGGCGTCGCCGATGCCGCCGGCTAGCACGGCCAGTGCCGGGATGTCCCGGCGCACCTGATCCGAGCTAGCAACCTCCGCATGCCGCGTCATGGCGCCGATGATCAGCTGATCGCCGTCCCGGCGGACGCCGCGCAGTTCCTGCAGGGCGCTGAGATCGATCAGGTCGGATGGTTGGGCCAACCGCTGGCGCAGGGTCTGCAACAGGGTCTGGCCGCCGGCGAGATACAGGCCGTCGTCGGTGCCGCGTAGCAGGCTGGCAGCGTCGTTCAGGCTTTCCGGACGATGGAAATTGAAGCTGTACATGCTGTTTTCCTCCTTAGGCGGCTTGCCGCTGCTTGGCCTGCTGGATCGCCTGCCAGACACGGCTGGGCGT
>DASULL010000028.1:0-3447 GCA_036278215.1 Gammaproteobacteria bacterium
ATCGGCCAGCATGTCGCGCACCAGAATGCCGGCATCCGCATCTTTCAGCAACACCGGCACGCGCCGCACCACAACCGCGTCGGCGCTCACTCGATCCACTTCAAAGCCAAGCGCATGAAAAGCACCGGCATGCTCTTCCAGGCTGTCCGCCTCCTCCGGCGCCACCGCTACCGTCAGCGGCACCAGCAGGGGCTGCGAGGCAATTCCGTCGCGCGCCATCTGCACTTTCATCCGCTCGTAGACGATGCGCTCGTGGGCCGCATGCATATCCACCAGCACCAGTCCCCGGGCGCTTTCCGCCAAGATATAGACACCATGTATCTGAGCGACGGCAAAGCCGAGCGGTGGCGGCTCGGTATGCAGAATTTCGGCCGGGAGCGCAGAAGATGTCTGGGCATGCTCTGGAGCCGTACCGTACAACCCCCGTGCTTCCCGCACCGGCAAGGCAAACGACACCTGTCGTTGTGGCGAAGGAGCGCTGAAGGTGGGCATCCGGGCCGGTGCTGGCTCCAGCTCCACCCCCGGCTGGGCGAGCGGCACGGTGACAGCCGGCCGCACCTGCTGCAATGCTTCCTGCAACCGCCGGTAAACAAAGTCATAGATCAACCGGCCGTCACGGAAGCGCACTTCGTGCTTGGTCGGGTGCACATTGACGTCGACCTGTTCGGGATCGATCTCGAGGTAGAGCACGTAAGCTGGATGACGGTCCTTGAACAGCAGATCGCCATACGCACGACGAACCGCATGACTGACAGCCTTGTCGCGGATCATCCGGCCGTTGATGTACAGATGCTGCAAGTCGGGCTGGGTTCGCGCCTCCGCTGGCAGCACCAACCAGCCGGACATGCTGAGGCCAACCGCCTCCGCTTCGACATATATGGTGTGCTCGACGAAACCGGCGCCAAGCAAGGTCGCCAGCCGCGTCTCCTGCGCCAGCCGATGCGGCGCCGGCGGCAGCTGCAGCAGCGGCTTCCCCTGGTGCCGCAAGGTAAAACCAACATCGAAGCGGCTTAAAGCCAGTCGCCGCAGCAAACCCTGCACGTGCTGCAATTCGGTGCTGTCAGCACGGAGAAACTTGCGCCGCGCCGGAGTGTTGAAGAACAGATCGCGCACCTCGACGGTGGTTCCCACCGGGTGCGCCACCGGCCGCGGCGGCTCGACCTCAATGCCGCCTTCAACCAGGGTTGACCAAGCGGTGTCGGCCTCGCGGCTGCGGCTGGCAATGCTCATACGAGATACCGAAGCGATGCTTGGCAGCGCCTCGCCGCGAAAACCAAGGCTGCGAACCCGCTCCAAGTCGCGGAATTCACGGATCTTGCTGGTAGCATGCCGCTCCAGCGCCAGGGGCAGGTCGTCCGGCGCTATACCGCCACCATCGTCCCGCACCCGGATGAGCCGTTTGCCGCCCGCCTCGACGTCCACCTCAATGCGGCTGGCCTGGGCATCCAGGCTGTTTTCCAGCAACTCCTTGAGGACGGAGGCCGGCCGCTCGACAACTTCGCCGGCGGCGATCTGGTCGATGAGCGTCGATGGAAGCTGCTGGATACGGGAAGTCATGGTCTGGGCGAATCGCTACTGGAGCGACCATTATGCGGCAGCCCGGCTTCCCACTCCAGGCATACCGCCAGTAAGTTCAAATTGCACTTAAGGGATACGCACGGTATGCCCGACCATCAGCATATCGCTGGTCAGGCTGTTGGCGGCCCGCAAGGTGTCCAGGCTGACCTGGTAGCGCTGGGCGATAGCGCTCAACGTGTCGCCGGCCTTGATCACGTACTCACGCCCACCGCCCTGGGCGTAACGTGGCGTCGGTGGCATGTACTGATCACGATAGTCGCGAATACCGGCGAACAAGGCCCGCGCCAGCCGCCACTGATGGGCATCATTGGCCAGCCGCCGCTCCTCGGCCGGATTGGAGATAAAGGCCAACTCGACCAGCACCGACGGCACATCCAGCGACTTCAGCACGACGAAGCCGGCATGCTCGACTCGGGATTTGTGCAACTTGCCGACATCACCCAAGCGCCCGAGAAGGGCATCTGCCAGGCCGACGCTCGATTCGGCCGTGGCGGCCCGAGAAAGATCGAGCAGCACCGAAGCGACCAGGTCGTCCTTGTCTTCCAACGACAAGCCGCCGACCAGGTCGGCCGAGTTCTCGCGCTCGGCCAGCAACCGCGCTGCCTCGGTGGAGGCGCCGCGGCGGGACAGGGTGTACACCGAGGCGCCCTGCGCCGTATTGTGGGCCACCGCATCGGCATGCAGGGAGATAAAGATATCGGCCCTCTCCTTGCGAGCTTTTTCCTTACGTACCTGCAGCGGCACATAAACATCACGGTCCCGAATCAACAGCGGCCGCATCCCCGGCTCTTTCGCAATCAGCTGCGCGAGCTTTTTGGCCACGGCCAGCACCACATCCTTCTCATAGGTGCCGCGCGGTCCGATTGCGCCGGGATCTTCGCCGCCGTGGCCGGCATCGATGGCGATCATCAGTTCGTCCTGCACCGGCGGCAGCACCTTGACCGGGGTAGCCGGCACCGTCTTGGCGGCTTGAGCGCCTCCGCCCTGCAGATCGACCACTAACCGATGACCGGAACCATCCCCGGGCTTGACGATAAAGCTTTTGGCTCGGGCGGCGCCGGTCAGATCGAGCACGACGCGCAGATCGTTACGATCCTGCACCCCCCCACGGATACGCTGCACCAAACCCTGCCCTGCCGCGCCGGCGAGCAGTCGCGGAGCGACGCTGGTGTTGCGCAGATCGATTACCACCCTGTCCGGGTCGGCCAGGGTGAACAGGGTGTGGTCGGCCGCGCCAGTCAGGTCGAACACCACACGGGTATGCTCTGGCCCGGCCCAGGTGCGGACCGCCATGATCGACACGGTGCTGCCGGCAGCAGTCATCGGCAGCAGCATGAGCAGGATAAGTAGCAGACGCGGCATTGCAGCTCGACGCTGTTTTTAGTGTTGCTGGAAAGTAACGCACAAGCCGATACAGAAAGCAAGAAACCCCATTGTGTCCGGGCACATAGAACACAATGCTTGGGTGTTCCCTTAGGAGGAAAACCCCGAGTCTTTCAAGACCTTTGCGCCGGTCGCGGTCATTGCCCGCAAGCTCAACAAGCGCCCCGAGCCGGCTGCCGCTAGCGACAGCCGCAAATCCGGTGGCGGCAAAACCCCTCGCCCCTTCTCCGGCCACTCGACCAGCAGCAGGCACGGCACCGCCAGAATGTCGCGTATCCCGATGTCTTCCAGTTCGTCCGGGCTGCCGAGACGGTAAAGATCGAGGTGAAAGACGTCGTGTCCCGTCAACTCGTATGGCTCGATCAAGGTATACGTCGGGCTGCGAACCGCCCCCTCATGCCCGAGAGCACGCAGCAAAGCCCGCACCAAAGTGGTTTTACCTGCGCCCAGGTCCCCTTCGAGATAGATGAGGACGGACTGCGGCAA
>DASULL010000029.1:0-3003 GCA_036278215.1 Gammaproteobacteria bacterium
TAGGGCAGCAGGTTATAGCCGTCGATGTGGACCTTATAGGTCTTGCCGCCCGCCTTGTAGCCTTTCTTGAGCTTCTCGACGATGTCGGGCTCGCCCGCCATGGCGAGGAAGGTCGGCAGCCAGTCGTGGTGCTGGACGATCTCGTTGGAGATCGAGCCAGCCTTGATCTTGCCCGGCCAGCGCACCGCCAGCGGAATCCGGTAGGCACCCTCCCAGTTGGTGTTCTTCTCGCTGCGGAAGGGCGTCATGGCGCCGTCCGGCCAGGAGTTCATGTGTGGCCCGTTGTCGGTGCTGTACATGACGAAGGTGTCTTCGGTGAGGCCCAGCTCGTCGAGCAGGTCCAGCAGTTCGCCGACGTTCTTGTCGTGGTCGATCATGGTGTCGTGGTAGGGAGACTGCCAGCGACCCGCCTGGCCCAGGCTCTCGGGCTTGGTGTGGGTGCGGAAGTGCATGTGGGTGGTGTTGACCCAGCAGAAGAAGGGCTTGCCGGCAGCGTGCTGGCGCTGGATGAAGTCCTTGGCGGCGGCAACGAATTCGTCATCGCAGGTTTCCATGCGTTTCTTGGTGAGCGGGCCGGTGTCCTCGATCACCTGCTTGCCCACCCGGCCGAAGCGCTCTTGCTCGGTCGGATCGTCCTTGTCGCTGGCCCGGCAGCGCAGCACGCCGCGCGGCCGGTAGGCCTTGTTGTACTCGGGGAACTCCTCCGCCGACGGCCAGTCCGGCTCCTCCGGCTCCTCCTCGGCGTTGAGGTGATAGAGGTTGCCGTAGAACTCGTCGAAGCCATGCACCGTGGGTAGGTATTCGTTGCGATCGCCCAGATGGTTCTTGCCGAACTGGCCGGTGGCATAGCCGAGCGGCTTGAGCAGTTCGGCGATGGTCGGGTCCTCCGCCTGCAGGCCCAAGGTCGCGCCGGGCATGCCGACCTTGGTCAGTCCGGTGCGGTAGCCGCTCTGGCCAGTGATGAAAGAGGAACGACCGGCGGTGCAGCTCTGCTCGCCGTAGGAGTCGGTGAAGCGCATGCCTTCGTTGGCGATGCGGTCGATGTTGGGCGTGCGGTAGCCCATCAAGCCGTCGCTGTAGCAGCTGAGGTTGCTGATGCCGATGTCGTCGCCCCAGATGACCAGGATGTTGGGCTTCTTCTCGCGGTGTATGGCCTTGACTGCCATGGTTGCCTCCTGCATTGGTTCAGCTCATGCAAGTCGAGCGCTGTTCATGCCGGCCCCGGCGCCCGCAAAATACAGCGGAAGCCGACGTGGCTGGTGGAGGTGTCGACCGGCTCGGGGAAACGCGCCGCCGGCCGGTAGCGCCGGCAGTAGTTGGGGGCGCACAGGTGGGAACCGCCCTTGAGCACTTTGCGCGGGATCTTCACCTCGGGCTGACGCGGGTCGTAGCTCAGCAGCAGCGAGCCGCCACGGGGGTTGTGGGGGATGCAACAGGCCTTCTGCTGCTCGTCCGGGTGGCGCGGGGTGTACCAGTCGGCGGTCCACTCCCAGACGTTGCCGATCATGTCGTACAGGCCATAGCCGTTGGGCGGGTAGTGCCCCACCGGCGAGGTACGCTCAAAGCCGTCGGTGCGCAGATTCTGCCAAGGGAACTCGCCCTGCCAGGTATTGGCCTGGGGCCGCCCAGCGGGCATGTACTCCTCGCCCCAGGCGTACTCGGCCCCGTCCAGACCGCCGCGCGCTGCGTACTCCCATTCAGCCTCGGTCGGCAGCGCCTTGCCGGCCCAGCGGGCGTAGGCTTCGGCGTCGGCGTAGCTGACGTGCACCACCGGATGGTGCGCCAGTCCCTTCAGATCGCTGCCGGGGCCGTACGGATGGCGCCAGTCGGCGCCGAAGACGAAGCGCCACCAGTGGCGGATGTCCCAAGCCACCGGCCCCCGAGGCTGGACGAACACCAGCGAGCCGGGCTTGAGCATCTCGGGCAGAGCGCCGGGGTAGTCCTCGGCGCGCGGCGGCATCTCGGCCCAGGTGACATGGCCGCTGGCTTCAACGAACGCGGCAAACTGGGCGTTTGTGACCGGCTGGGGATCGATCCAGAAGCCGTCCACCCGCACCCGGTGCGCCGGTGCCTCCTCCGGATAGTGGTGGTCCGAGCCCATGCGGAAGACCCCGTCGGGAAGCCAGACCATGTCGCGGTGGAGCGCCGGAATATCTTCGCCCAGCGGGCGCCGCTGACTCTGAGGTTTAGTCACAACAGCCTCTTTTCCTTGGGGTCATCTACTGTACGACCCGGGCGGCAAGTGCTTTCGGCTCGTCGAGCCGCAGCCACGCCGCACTCCGCCGGCCCAGCAGAGCAGATAGAGTCGCTGTATGTGGTCGGAACCAGCCGGTCGCCATTGGACCAAGGGCCCATAGGGCGACGTTGCGGGCTCGGCTCCGGCCTGCGTCATACGCGGCGGCTAAGCTGTTTTTGGACGATCTCCTGGCATCCGGGTCAGCGTCGCCGGCTGCTGCGCGAAGATTGGCATGCCATAGCCAAGACCTTCGTGATAGCCCTAATTCCCGATGTGATTTATCAGATGCTCGTTCTCCGATTGATCTATCCAGGCGAGGCGCTGTTCGTTGCTTTCGTCCTGGCCCTGCTGCCGTATCTGCTGATCCACGGGCCGGCCAACCGCGTCGCGAGAAGCTTCCGCCGCCTCGCTCGGTAAGGCCGCAATAGCAATGAGTGGACCAGGGCCCCAGCGACACCAAGTCCAATGACACTTCGTACCGTCTGCAACCGGCCACATCTTTGGAAATACGCACACGGCAGCAACCGGCTAGCAAGCCCCAAACAGGGGGGAGTCCATGGCTGGAGCGTACACCTCGACACATATATCGACGTGGGGCTTAGCAAGATCGGCCGCGACCTACCCCGCGCCGACCTTGAGGCCCGTAATCAAGCGGCCGGCCGAACCCGGTCGTTTGCTGTGTGAGCCCGCAGCGATATTCCGGCTGCTAGACACTTTCCCGCTCCCCAAGGCTCCGCTTCTGACAACAGCTTTTCTGCTGATCGCCC